>CAJQNY010000099.1 GCA_905479805.1 uncultured Arenicella sp. | reverse complement strand
GCAGAGGACCGAAAACAACTTTCTTTGGCTTTTTGAACTTCGCCATATTGTCAGAACAAAAATAAATTAACTCTTGCTCGGTCAATGTTTGATCAGTTTTTAGTTCAACGAATGCACAGGGCACTTCACCCCACTTTTCATCAGCCATCGCGACTACTGCTGCTTCTGCAACCGCGCTGTGTTTATATAGAATATTCTCGACCTCAACAGATGAAATGTTTTCACCCCCTGAGATAATGATATCTTTAGCTCGATCTTTAATCTGAATATAGCCATCAGGGTGAATAACGGCTAGATCGCCACTTAGAAACCAACCATCTTTGAATGCCTTCTTGGTTTCTTCGTCATTCTTTAAATACCCCTTCATCATGGTATTACCACGAATAGCAATTTCCCCAATTGTTTCTCCATCATGATCAACCGGCGATAGAGTATCAGGGTCGATAACGTCGACCGCTTCAGTCATCGCAAAGCGAACGCCTTGGCGAGACTTCAACTCGGCTTGTTTTTCTTCACTTTCGTTTTGCCATTCCAATTGTGGGGCAGCCTGTAATATATGGCCGTAACTCTCAGTTAAGCCATAAACGTGCATTACATCAAATCCAAACTTAGTCATAGCTTGTAATACAGCCGCAGGTGGCGGCGCACCGGCTGTCATTACCTGAATAGTTTGGTCGAATACCTTTTGCTGCTCAGAAGGGGCGTTCGCCAACATATTTAATACGATTGGTGCACCACCGAAGTGAGTGATCTCATGCTTGTCTAACAACTGGAAAAATTGGCCGGGCTCAAACGCTCTCATACAAACAACAGTCGCGGCTTTTGCCGCCATCGTCCACGCATGTCCCCATCCATTGCAATGAAACATCGGCACTGAGTAAAGATACTTAGGCATATGCGGTACATTCCATGAGGCAATGGTTCCCATTGTCATCAAATATGAGCCGCGATGATGGTAGACCACTCCTTTCGGTCGACCTGTGGTTCCCGATGTATAATTCAGTGATAGAGCTTGCCACTCATCCTCGGGTAATTGCCATGCGAAATCAGCGGCTCCCTCGTCTACTAAAGTCTCATAGTCAGTAAACTCCCGTTCCTCAGGTAACGAAACCTTCTCTTCTTCGCTCGCATAAGAATCGTCAATCAACACAACCGCTGGTTGCAAGGCAGAAATTTTTAGCGCTTGCTCTAAAACTGGCCACAAGCCTCGATCAACAATAAAAATATGAGATTCAGCATGATCGATTATGTAGGCCACCGTATCGGCGTCTAGCCGCGTATTAATAGTATTCAGCACACCACCGGCCATCGCGACCGAAAAATGGCTCTCAAACATTTCTGGTGTGTTATGAGCGAACACTGACACGGTGATGTTCTTTGTTACTCCTCTAGCGGCGAGGCTGGCTGCCACTCTGACACATCTCTCTCTGGTCTGTGACCAAGTAAAACGCGTATCGTTATAAATTAACGATTCATGCTCAGGGTACACATCGGCCGTTCGATGTAAGAAAGAAATAGGCGATAAGGAAACGTAGTTCGCGCTATTTTTCTCCAGTTGTTCGTATTCAATAGTCATATCCCAGCCTCTTTAGTTATTGGTTTAGTTCTGGCAATTTATCTAGTTCTGGCAATTTATCTAGTTCTGGACAGTATTGCCGGTATCCAACATGGAATTAATTCTTTCACGAGTAGCATCAGTTGCGACTAACTTCAGGAATGCTCTACGTTCAGCATCGTATAAGTCTTGCTCACTCATCATTGAGCCCGCATCTACTTCACCACCGGTTACTATTCTTGCTAACTCAGTTGCAACCGTTACATTGTGCGACGTAAGCTTACCTTGAGAATGTGCTTCCTCAAGCCATTCAACCATCGCTTTAAAGACGTCGCGACCAGGAGCTGGTAGGTCTGGACGATCAAATGACATTTGCTCGCCTGTGCCGGAGCCGGCCTCGGCAACGGCTCGCATTGCCTCTGGAAGAAGACGATCACGATTGCTTAAGAAACGATCATTGCTGCGTAACATCGCTTGCTGTTCCGCTAAAATTGGAGAGGAGCAGGTTCTACCATACCCCAGATTCATGAATGCCTTCCAAGCTGCTTCACTTATGTTGTCTGTATTGCCCAATTTTTCTACCCAACGATACAGGGTTTCCTTGCAACCGCCACCTGCGGGAATTACACCAACACCGGACTCCACCAATCCCATAGTGGAATTAGCGTGGCAGATTACTTGCTTGGAATGCAAAACAACTTCAAAGCCCCCGCCCAAAGACATACCGACCGGGGCACAAACTACCGGAAAGTCTGCAACTGACAAACGATGAACTGTCTGTTGAAAGTGATCTAAAAATTGATCAAGACCCGCCATATCTTCAGCCCTGAAATATTCCCGCACAGCTTGTAGGTTAACTCCGCAGGAAAAATGTTGAGCGTCATTGTGTATGATTAAACCACGCAACCCATCGGACTCAACATGATCGATTGCGTCAGCCAGTATTGCCATAGAGTCACCATCAAGCGCATTGGCTTTACTGTGAAATTCGACAATCGCGACATTGTCTAACTCAAACCAACTCGCGACATCACAGGTCTTCTTAGCAAGCAAAGTTTGACGCTTCTCGTTAAATCGATCACCACCTGATGGGCTATCAATATCCGACCAAGCACCACCAATTTGACGCGCTTGTAATTTACTATTTTCAACTCGATAAAAACATGAACCTGCGGCCTCTCTTAAGAACGCAGGGACATTCAAGCCATCGCTTTCCAAACGTTCAATAAAGTAATCGACGCCAATTTCGTCTATGAGCTCAAACGGGCCTTTAACCCAGTTGTAACCCAACTTCATCGCGTTATCTATCCCCACTGGGTCATTACCCACTTCCGGAACTAAGGATGCGGCATAACTCAGAGTACGCGAAAGAACGCGCCAAGCAAACGCCCCATAGTCACTATCATCATTAAGTAAGTGAATCACACCTTCTTGTTCCGCTTTTAACGCAACCGGAATATTAAGGCGAGAAGCTTTACCATAGCTCCCATCTTTCAGATCGATTACCTGACGTTCACCATCTCGAACCCGGTAGAAACCTTGGCCTTGTTTATTTCCTGTTTGACCATTGGCGATCATCTCAACCATCAGGGGTATTTTTTGAGATTCCGCGTGATAGGCATCCGAACTTGGCAAGGTGTTCAGCAAGCTCTGTGCGACATCTGACATTAGATCTATTCCGATCAAATCATAAAGACCAAATACTCCAGTCTTTGGAATTCCCATTGGCCGGCCATAGATAGCATCAGCCTGCTCTGGAGATAGATCCATTTCAACAGCGGCAAGCAATGCGCATTGGATCGCAAAACAACCAACACGATTACCAAGAAAGCCAGGTGTGTCTAAACAATCGATAACACCCTTACCCAATTGCTCATCACAAAAGCTACCTAAATCCTGCATCACCTGGTCGCTGGTATCTTCACCACGCACCAACTCAAGTAGCGGCATAAAGCGTACCGGATTAAAAAAATGGGTAATAGCAAAGCGCTCACGGAAACTCTTCGGCATATCTTCAACAAGTAAACTTATTGGGATACTCGAAGTGTTAGAACTGATGTATGCATTCTCGTGACAAACTTCGTCTAGTTTTTTATAAAGTTCTTTCTTGATATCTAAGCGCTCTACCACTGCTTCGGCCACCCAGTCGCAGCTCGCCAGCTGATGAAAATCATCTCTCGTATTGCCAATATGAATATACTTTTCAAAGTCTTTACTCATCAAGCCCTGAGTTTCGCGGAGACGCTCTAAACCGCGCTCTGACAATGCATTAACATTATCGGCATTGTCACTGGGCAAATCTAATAGCCAAACTTCTACTTGCGCATTCGCTACCTGACCAGCTATACCCGATCCCATTGTGCCAGCGCCAATCACGGCGACTTTCTTAATACTCATATGCTTATACTCTGTTCAATGTTATTTCTAATTTTTTATAAACTGGTAAGAAACTCACGCAATGCGGTAAGCACTTCAGAAGGCGCTTCAATCGGCAACATATGCCCGTGATCAGGAAGGACGGTTAATTTCGCATTCAGCGTTTTCGCCACGGCCATTCCAGCTTTAAGTGGCGTCATCTTATCTTGCCCCGCCAGTATCATAGCGGCTGGCACATCAATACTTTGAAGGGCGGCATCACCACCAACGTAATTAGCGCAGCACTTCAAATCTGTTGCTAACGGGGTGCTTGCCATTATTTGTCGGCCTGCTGCTATTGGTTGCATACCCGGTGTTGCACTCACTCCCATGTGAGTTCCCGGGCCAAAACCCCACTGCAACATCATACTTGCCGCTTTCTCTGGTGTTTTCTCCGCAGTCTCAATCAGCATTGGGTTTACCGGTATCGCTGCTGCCGTGCCAATACCTGTGATGGATTTCAATAATGATGGCTTCCGAACTGCTAACTCCAAGCCACTTAGAAAGCCTTGTGAGTGTCCAACCACATGAACTGAATCCACGTCCATAACTTCGAGAAAATCCACTAACCAAGCAGCAGAATCTTCGATGCTCGTCAGTGCTTCGCCTTTGGATAAAGAGTGTCCGGGAAATGCAGGAGCCAGCACACTAAAACCGTTATACGCGAACCACCGAGTCTGCAACGCCCAGCCGCGATGATCCATACCACTACCGTGTAAAAACAACACTGTCGGTAGCTTAGCATCAAATTCCTTGCCCCCAGTTGCAACATGGGTGATCGCGTCATTTACAGTAACCTTCATTTCGCACCACCTTGTTTCTCAAGGCGCTTTTTAAGCAGCCGCTTAACAGCCTTTAACCCACCGGCAAAATCGTTCTGAATATCCCTAATGTTTTCTGTGCCAACTGAAACACGAATCAAGTCTTCGCTAATACCGGCTGCTTGCATAGCTTCTGGCGTCAACCGAGAGTGCGTGGTACTACCTGGGTGTAAGACCAATGTGCGAGAGTCACCGACATTAGCAAGATGCGAGGCCAGTTGGAGGGCATCGATAAACGCAGCTCCCCCCGCTCTTCCACCGACCACACCAAAACAAAGCATTGAACCCGAACCATTTTTGAATAGCTTCTGAGCAACATCATGACTGGGATTCTCTGCAAGGTCTGGATGATTCACCCAAGCAACTTCATCTTGCGCAGAAAGCCACTCGATTAACGCTTTTGTATTTGCGACATGCTGATGCATTCTCAGGCCCAAGGTTTCAATACCCTGTAAAATTAGAAAGGCATTATTCGGACTCAAACACGCGCCCAGGTCTCGCATCGACTCTGCTCGAATCTTCATCGCTAGAGCATTGGGGCCATATTCCTCCCAAAATTTGATACCATGAAAAGGCTCATAGGGTTCTGTTAATTCCGGAAATCGACCACTTGCCTCCCAATCAAAATTTCCACCATCAACAATAGCGCCACCGATAGCGGCACCATGCCCGCCCATCCACTTAGTGATGGAATGGACCACTACATTAGCGCCGAAATCGAGTGGCTTACACAATACCGGTGTTGCAAACGTGGCATCAACTACCACGGGAATTCCTTGTTGGTTTGCGATTTCGCTAATTTGAGGCAAATCAGCTACTTCCAAACCAGGATTGCCAATTGATTCACAAAACACCATCTTTGTATTGTCTTGGATAGCCGCACTCAGAGCCTTTTTGTCATTGATTGCTACAAACGTAGTTTCAATGCCCAAGCGCTTAAGCGTATGTCGCAACAGCGTCGCCGTTGAACCGTATATTTGCGCGGAAGATACAATATGATCGCCCGCCGAACACAAAGTAATAAAAGTAGTAAACAGTGCGCTCATCCCAGAGGCTGTACATATTGCCCCTGTACCCCCTTCAAGCGCCGCCATTCTTTGTTCTAAAACGGCTACTGTCGGATTGGATATTCGACTATAAATATGGCCGCCTTGTTCAACGTTAAAAAGCGATGAAGCCTGATCGACACTCTCAAACACGTACGACGTTGTTTGATAAATCGGCACAGCACGTGATCCATGATCACTTTCAGGTGAATAACCACTGTGAAGTGCGACAGTGTCAGGATGGTAAAAGGAAGATTGGCTCATGATTGTCTTGCTCATTGAATAGGTGAAGTACCACTTAATTTTGACAGAACTTAGCTACAAAAAGTCTTGGTTTTAAGAAGTTAGGTACGAGTCGCGATAGAATACCGCGACGGCTATTATATTGCCAAAGTCACCAAGACTTAAAATCAATCAAGAAACGAGTGCTAGCTTGTTAAAAGGAACATCATGAATCTGGCCTTGTTGCCCAGCAAATGTAATGGTTTCGTTACTCGCCAGAAAGGCGACGTCTATCATCGCAAGAGCCAAATGCTTTTCATAGCGAAAAGACCAGCATTGTGATTTGACCTCACCCACAACCTCACCATCATGAAACAAATCATAACCGCCTCGTAGGTTCATTAAATGATCCAGATCGGGCGATTCAGGGAAGATAATTCCAACAAACTTCATCGTTTGTTTACCTGCCAATTCCCTTAAGGCCGGCAAACTCAAACTTTCGACATCTGCATCCAAATCAAGAAAGCTGTCTAAGCCACAGTCGAAAGGCGTATGGCTCTCATCCATGTCAGAACCGTATGATAAAAGACCCGCTTCGATTCTTTCGTTGCCATTTGGACAACCTGCGCGAACTTCAAGACCTTGGCCCTTTTCAAACAACTCATCCCATAAGGCCTCCCCTAAACTCCAATCATGAAGATAGATTTCGAAACCGCCTTGTTTACTCCAACCAGACCGGGCTATGTATAGTTCAGTACCCATAAAAGGCAAAAGTTTGCCGCGAAAAAAGCCGATGTCTCGCACTTCTTCACCAAATACGCGCGCCATAAGATCATCAGACTTTGGACCCTGTACACCAAGTGGACTAACATCAGGTTCAAAAACCTCTACATCAAAACCATAGCCCTGCGCTAAGCCTTGCGCCCACAATTTAATGTCGCTATCCGCTAGGGAAATCCACCAGCGATTATGATCTCGCTTGATGACAATTGGATCATTTAACACACGCCCCTTGGCATCACACATGGGGGCATACTTGCCTTGTAATAAATCGGTTTTGCTAAGGTCACGAGGCGTCATAAGCTGGACTAACTTATCGGCATCTGGGCCAACAACTTCAACTTGTCGCTCGCAACTCACATCCCAAACCTGAACGTGTTCGCACAGATGCCAATAATCCTTTTCAGGCGTATCAAACAAGGTCGGTAGCAACATGTGGTTGTAGACGGTGTACGCCTTCACACCGGCCGCCTCTACGCGACGTGAAAAAGGTGTTGATCGCGTTCGTTTAGTGATACTCAAAAATTTATTCTGCATTACTGTTGCCCCGTTTTTCTTATTATTCTATTGCTGATGCGAAACAGCATTATTGATATTTCAATCTGTTGTGCTTGTCTATAACCGACATTAAATAGGCCTATTGTTCTATATAGAAAAACCACCTAACTTAGTTTCCAAATATTCTGCTAACCCTTCTCTAGCGCCCTCTCGCCCAAGACCGCTCTCATTCATACCGCCAAACGGTGCCGCAGCACTGGTCGGGTTAATATCGTTGATGCCAATGATTCCGAAATTTAAAGCTTCAAATGCACGCATTGCCGTGGACAGATTGTTGGTATAAACGTAGGCCGCCAATCCGAAATCGGTATCGTTCGCCATCGCGATTACTTCGTCGTAATCATCAAAAGGAATCACCGCGGCTACCGGCCCGAATGTTTCTTCTCGATAAATGCGCATTTCATCATTAACATCGCTAATCAGAGTGGGTGCATAAAAGTGACCCTTGGATAAATCTCCTGCTAGCAACCGCTCACCCCCATGATGTAACTTTGCGCCTTTATTCAAGGCGTCCTCCACTTGAGTGGCTACTTTATCTACGGCTGCTTCATTCACCAGTGGGCCGATAGATGTTGTTGCAGACATGCCGTCACCCGCGTTCATTTTTTCTATTCGGGCAGTAAAGGTTTTAAGAAACGAGTCCAGAATGGATCGATGAACAAAAATACGATTAGGACTAATGCACGCCTGACCCGTATTTAGGAACTTTACCAATGACGCGCCCTTAGCCGCGTGCACTGGATCGGCATCTTCAAATACGATAAAGGGTGCATGGCCACCTAATTCCATTGATACTCTTTTGAGTTGCGGTGCCGCATCTGCCGCTAACATTTTGCCGACGGCCGTTGACCCGGTGAAGGTGATTTTCTTAACTTTTTTGTTGCTACAAAATTCCTTACCTATCTCAACAGGATCCTCGCATGTGACTAAATTCGCTACGCCTTCTGGTACGCCTGCTTCCTCAAGTATCTTGAAAACAGCCTGTGCACACAGAGGGGTCGCTTCTGCTGGTTTAAGAACAATGGTGCAACCGGCCGCTAGTGCAGGTGCGACCTTACGAGTGATCATTGAGATAGGATAATTCCAAGGCGTTATCGCAGCGACGACGCCAATAGCTTGATAACGAACCATAAACCGTTGATCCGCACGAGCAGATGGGATTGTTTCACCATAATTACGCTTAGCCTCCTCGGCAAACCAACGCAAAAAATCGGCGGCGTACTGGACTTCATTTAACGCCGCTTTAAGAGGCTTGCCTTGTTCAGTCGTCATCAATTCAGCGAGCGCTTGTTTTTGCTCAATCATCAGTGAATATGCTTTCAACAGAATGTCAGCCCTTGCATAAGCTGTCGAAGAAGACCAAGCAGGAAAAGCCGCATGGGCGGCATCAATTGCTTCACGCGCATCCGCACGTGACCCATCCACGGCATCTCCAACTTTGTTGCCATTGGCAGGATTGAAAACGGCAAAAGTACCTTCAGATGTTTTCCATATTCCATTTATATACATGATCTAAATTTCCATCTATTAACTAATTGGACAGCACGAACCGACACAAAGCTTGGCTACTATGAACCTCTGAGCTGATCACTGTATTGATGTTCTGAACGTAGTCACCTTCAGCTTTATATGGCGGCCAGTTAAGTAAACCCGCATCTTTCCCAATATTGGGATTTCCGCTGTGCATGAAATTGACCCAATAATTCATTACCGAATCACCGACGACTAAATCTTCCTCATCTGTGGGGAGCCAGTCGTCGTGAGTTCCAAACACATAAGGCAACTCTGCCCCATGGTAAGCCCCCATAGTGGCCGCCAGCTCACCCGGTCGGACTCGAGAAAAGTAATAAAACCATGCGCGGCCTCCAATTTCAGACACTGCCTTGGCCATGCTTAACGATGGGCAAACAAAATGATAAGCGGTTATCAAACGATCCAATTGTTTGACTTTACTTTCTCCATTATCCAATAACCGTTTTACGTCAGTCACGCTTTGCTCGGGTATATTTTCTGCCATCCAAGACTCGATGGTTTGCTCTGGCTGTACGTAGACAGTCCATTCGTCCGCATTAGCGCCGATTAACAAATCAACCTTCGCTAAGTGACCGGCCGCGATTGAACTAGATAAAGGCTCAATAACACTATGCCCATCAACGACTGGGTCGAAATAATGATCGGCATACACCTCACTCGCGCCGCTCAATACGGCTTCCGCCGAAACCCTTCTCAGGTCAGCAATACTGCCATCCTTACGCTGAAGTACTTGCGCGGCTAGTTGCTCTCCTAAACTTTGATAGCTTTGCTTGCTTGTTCTATCGTGCAAGACAGACCCACCGCTCTGATGCACCACTTTTTGAAACAACCCCTGGGCAAGCGGTGAAGCCATGAGATAGTCAATATTGTTAGCCCCTGCTGACTCCCCCGCGAGGGTGATATTTTCAGGGTCACCGCCCAGCTGGCCGATGTTATTTTTAATCCACTTCAACGCAGCAATTTGGTCAAGTAGCCCGAAGTTTGCGTGCGCTAGTTCCGGATGGGCAAAGAAACCAAATGCACCCACCCGATACGCGATCGTCACCACGATCACACCTTGTTTGGCTAACTGCTCACCAATGTAGTTAGGTTCATACGACCACCCGCCTTTATTGCTGCCACCATGTATAAAGACAAATACAGGCTGCTTCTCAGATGCACTACTGCTACCAAGGTGATTAGTTTCACGATTCTTCCAAATATTTAAATGGAGACAATCTTCGCTAATCTCAGGCGTCACAAAACCATCTGGGTCACCCCCGAATGAACTGATAACATCTTTATACCAATTACTAAGGTGCGGACCTTGCATACAGGCAGCAGAGAATTTATTCGCCAGAACTTTTGATGCTGTCGTTGTTTGCTCTAATGGTTGTGGCGACTCCCATCGCAATTCCCCTACAGGAGCTTTTGCAAACGGTACGCCTAGAAAGTACTCAACAGAACCATCTGAGGTTATTTGGCCTTGATAGCTCACACCGGACGCATTCAACTCCACGTTTGGAGTTTTAGGAGATGGCGCTGTATCGCTGGTTGAATCTTTCGACAGCTGGATAACGGAACATGCACTCAGCATAACCAAGCAGACGATCAGCAAACTTTTAATATAACGGCGCATAGCTCCTCTAACTCCTACCTTGATCATTTTGGCTTTGAACGAACTAGGAATTGTTAATTGCCTTGCGATGAGGGTATAGAAGTGCACTCATTAGCGTCGTTTCTTCGAACTCATCATTGGCAGTTTTTATTATTTCCAATATCGTTGCAGTAAGTCGTTATCCCTGCAAATGATATAAATACAATGCTAGATGACGTTATCTAATGCATAATCAAAGAAAACGTCGCATTAGCAGCGTATTTGGCTAATTCACAATAGTATATCTAATATTAAATGCAAAAAATTCTTCCCGTACGACGCCTTCCTTCAGTAAATGCACTAAGGGTTTTCGAGGCAGCAGCACGACATCTAAGCTTTAAAGCCGCTGCTGCAGAATTAAACGTGACTCAATCAGCCGTCAGCCATCAAATCAAAAGCTTGGAAGAAAGCTTAAGCATCCAATTGTTTGATCGAAAACCACGCGCAGTTGAGCTAACTCGTAAAGGAAAACTGTACTACCCGATTTTAAGAAACGCGTTCGATAGCATTGCCGAAGGCACGGAAATGATTCTCGAAGAAAGCACCAAAACAGTCATGACTGTACAAGTCTATTCTACCTTTACAATTCGATGGCTACTGCCAAGGTTGGAACGTTTTCAACTGCGTAATGAACATATGCAAATTCGCTTGCATACATCGCAAGCGAACACCGATTTCGAACAAGATGATGTGGATGTAGCGGTCATGATTGGCCACCCTGATAACCCAGCGCTTCACTATGACCACCTCTTTGATGCCGAGCTTTTCCCGGTGTGCAGCCCCGGATATTTGAAAAAACATGGCCCATTTAACAGTTTCGAGGATTTGGTCGGGCACTCATTATTACAAGTTTATCCGTCGGCTAATGATTGGCGTGTTTGGTTATCTGAAAAAGGTCTACACCAAATTAATCCGGATTCTAGTAAGCAGTTGCAAATGCAAAGTTATAACGATGCTCTTAGCAGCGCGGTCCAGGGTTTTGGTATTGCGCTCGGGCAACAACCCTATATCGCACACGACTTGAAAATAGGTGCCTTAGTTGAAATTTTTCCTGGTCAGAGAATTAGAAATCCGAGCGGTTGGTATCTCGCTTGCCGTACTGAGAAAAACCATAACCCCATTGTTGAGGCATTTAGATCTTGGTTATTGGAAGAAATCCACAATGACCAAGACCTTGTCATTGAGCATTCGTCTTAGCTCTCACTTCTCGGAATTCGACGATAGTTGAGAAACACTTTTCGAATGTTTTGGCTGTTTAGTTAAGTCACCAAAATCTTGCTTCAACCATCTCACCAGTGAGAGGCACAATAATCCTATTATTGGAATAAGTGGTACCGAGCTGAGGACAGTGATAGAAAGCACCGTATCTAATGCGCCAGAACGTAAAATCCCTATTGCTATAACCGCCAACAAGATTGCCCACGCTACTCGATTCCATCTCTTGGGCTCTTGATCATTATGCAGATTCTTAGCACATATACTCGATAGTACATAAGCAGAGGAGTCTATCGTTGTGGCATAAAAAACAATTGATAGCAAAGTAAACACAGCGAGTGTGAGCTTACCTAAAGGCATGCTTTCTATCACCAGAGCATTCAAAAATGACATCCCTTGTTCAGACAATATAAGTTGCACGTCTAAGATTCCGTGCGATTCAATATAGAGAGCATATCCGCCCATGATGGCAAGAAATAGCCAGGTGCCAACACAGCCCCAGCCTATAACACCTAGTATTAGTTGACGGATTGTTCGCCCTCTGGAGATTCGACCAAAAAACAGCCCTACCATTCCGGTATAGGCAATCCACCAGGCCCAGTAAAAACCTGTCCAATCATCAGGAAAGTTTCCATTGTCTATAGGATCTGTCCATGTGGCCATGCGCACAAAATTGTCGACCATTAATCCTAGACTGTTAATAGTGATATCCAATATAAAAACACTTGGTCCTGCCACTAAGACAAACACAATCACAACGATACCCAGAACAATATTCAAATCCGCGAGCAATTTGATTCCGGACTTAAGGCCTCGGTATACCGACGCACCAAACAAGCAAGTCCATAAAATTAAAACAAGCGTTTTGATCATCGGGCTGTCGGGCACATCAAATAGGGTCGCTAACATTGCGGAAAGCAAAGGTACGCCAAAGCCCAAAGCTGTTGTGACTCCCCCCACAATTCCAAGCACAATAAAAACGTCGATGACCGTCTTTAGTATAGACCTACCGCGTTTCGGCAACGCGCCATCACAGGCGCTGCTGATACGAAGTATTGGGTCACGTTTAACGTACAGCATGTATGCAATCGGCACCGCTGGTAACGCATAGATTGCCCAACCAATAATCCCCCAATGAAAAAGTGGGTACATGTGCGCAAACTCAAATGACTTTGAAGAGCCAACCTCAATTCCAAGAGGCGGTGTTTGCAGATAATAGATCGGCTCCGCAAAACCCCAAGCAATCACACTGGCGCCGATCGCCGCCGTAAACATCATCGCGACCCAATGAATATCAGAGTATTCAGGTGCTTCATCAGGAGCTCCCAACTTAACCTGACCATACCGACCAAAAGCAAGCCAACTACAAAAAATAAGCGCTCCAAAACCTAACGACAAATACCCCCACAAAAATTTGGCCATTATTAATTTGCGCGCTTGCGAAAGCATCGCGCCTGCGCTTTCCGGGAAAACCATTAGGTAAATGGCACCCGTTAGAACGACGATTACGGCCGGCGTAAAAATCGCCCAATCCACTTCAGGCCCCGAGGCCGTGTTGTCAACGACTTCATTCATACCAGATACCCTTCTTATCCATACATCCTAGTCGACTCTAAAACTCATCAACCATTGGACTTTATCTGCTCAACAGACAAGGCCATTTCTTTTTGACGAACCATATCGCCAAAATCTTGATTCAACCAACGCACCAACGAAATGCAGAGCAATAACATTACGGGAATAAGTGGCACTGAGCTCAATACCGTAATAGACAACACAGTATCTAAGGCTCCAGATTGCAATATCCCGGCCGTGATCACCGCAAGCAACGCAGCCCAAGCGAGGCGATTCCAACGCTTCGGCTCTTGGTCGTTGCGCAAATTTTTCGCACTGATGCTCGCCAATACGTACGCGGATGAATCAATCGTGGTGGCATAAAAAATAATCGACAGCAAAGTAAAAATAGACAGAGTGAACTTACCCAATGGCATCGCTTCTATAACTAAGGCATTCACAAACGACATACCCTGAGTCGCCAGTATTTCTTTTACCTCTAGGGTCGCTGTAGTTTCCAGGTAGAGCGAATAACCACCCATCACAGCCATAAACAACCATGTGCCTAAGCACCCCCAGCCGATCACGCCTAACACCAGCTGGCGTATGGTTCGCCCCCGGGAAATACGGCCAAAAAACAAGCCTACCATTCCCGTATACGCGATCCACCACGCCCAATAAAAACCAGTCCAATCTTCCGGAAAACTGCCGTTATCAATGGGGTCAGTCCACGTCGCCATGGTGATAAAATTACTCACCATCAGGCCCATGCTATTAACCGTCAGGTCCAATATAAACAAACCTGGCCCAGCAATCAGTACGAACAACAAAGCTATGATGGCCAACGCTATATTAATATCGGCCAGTACCTTAATTCCTGATTTAAGGCCTCGGTAGACACTGGCACCGAACAATGCCGTCCACAACACCAATACTCCCATTTTAATACTTAAGCTATCAGGTACTTCGAACAGAGTTGATAACATCGCTGAAAGCAAAGGCACGCCTAAACCTAAGGAAGTCGCCACTCCGCCAACAATCCCTAGCACGATAAAAATATCAATAATTGTTTTAAGCTGGCTGCGACCTTTGACGGGTAATGCACCATCGCAGGCATCGCTAATGCGAAGAGTGGGGTTTTGTTTCACGTAGAGCATGTAAGCAATCGGTACCGCTGGTAAAGCATAAACCGACCAAGGAACTAAGCCCCAATGAAAGAGTGGGTACATGTGCGCCCACTCAAACGATTCTGCCGAACCAACTTCAATTCCCATTGGAGGTGTTTGTAAATAAAAGATGGGTTCAGCAAATCCCCAGGCAATAACACTCGCACCAATGGCCGCGGTAAACATCATCGCTACCCAGTGAGTATCTGAATACTCAGGCGGCTCATCCGGCGCTCCTAGCTTTACATGCCCATAGCGGCCGAAGGCTAACCACATACAAAATATTAACGATCCCAAACCAACAATTAGATACAACCAAAGAAAGTTGCTCATAATTATCTTTCGGCCATCGGCTAGAACTTTCGCCGCACTCTCCGGAAAAACCATCAGGGGGATCGCGCAAACAAAAATTATGATTACTGCAGGAATGAAGATACTCCAATCTACTTCAGGCTCTGTATTTGGAGAGTAAGGCGGGTTGCTCATAAAATATATTTTTATTGTGATTATTGTCCATTCACAATAGCACAAACAACTGAACAACTCATACCTAGCCCTTAGTTCACAAGCGCTGATCAAGCATAAGCAAATTCGAATTATTGATATTTGAATATCAAAATTTCACTATTGATTTACGCCTTAAACATTAACTTTTGATTTAAACTCAGTTGCATCAAATTTTCTAAAAGCACTAAAGTGCTTGACTAGTTTTTTAATCAAACCTTAGCTTAAAACCGCATTCTGGAGGCCTGGAAATGGAGCCACTAAAACAATACAGAATAGACCTTGCAGCGGCTTTTCGTTGGGCCGCACGGCTTAACTATCATGAAGGTGTCGCCAACCATTTTTCAATAGCGGTCAACGATGATGGTAGTCAATTTCTAATTAATCCTAATCAACGTCATTTCTCACTGATAAAGGCCAGCGATCTAATCCTGCTAGATGCCAATAATCCAGAGACCATGAACCACCCTGATGCGCCTGATCCTACAGCTTGGGGACTACATGGTGCAGTACATCGTCACTGCCCACATGCTAAATGTGTGCTCCATACTCATTCTGTATTTGCGACCGTGTTGGCTACATTGAAGGACCCACACCTACCCGCCATCGACCAAAACACAGCGCAGTTTCATAATCGTGTAGTGTTAGATACTGATTTTGATGGCATGGCCTTTGAAGATCAAGGCGAACGTTGCGCCACTATGTTAGGCGACCCGAATAAGAAAGTGATGATCATGGGTAATCATGGTCTATTGATACTTGGCGCGAATGTGGCTGATGCGTTTAACAGATTGTTCTATTTTGAACGGTCCGCAGAAACATATATACGCGCGCTGCAAACTGGCAAGGAAATCAATTACCTGTCTGAGTCTGTGGCCGAGAAGACGGCATTACAGTGGGAATCTTATCAAGATAGTGTTCACATGCATTTTGATGAATTGAAAAAAATTCTTGATCGTGACCAATCAGATTATAAAGCCTAGCCCAACCATGACCGAAACCAAACTTCCGGAAACCAAGTGGCATTGGCGGCCTAAAGGAGCTGTCCAAAACAACCCCCTGTTTACACTACCGCTCAAAGGCCAAGCAATACTAAATTGGTATATTCAGGGATGGAAGCCGCTCTCTGAGTACAGCTACTTCATTCTGCTCTCGCTGCTAATTTGGTTTTACTTTCAACCATCCCTTGTCCAATTCTCCCAACCTGAAACTCTGAGTATTGTTTCGGTTTATGCTCGCAATCTTTCCCTAACCCTACTTACGGCTGGTGGTTTACATCTTTATTTTTACACGTTT
>CAJQNY010000098.1 GCA_905479805.1 uncultured Arenicella sp. | reverse complement strand
ACTTGCTAGCTTTTCAATTGCTTCGCGAAATTCCATGTGGTCGTATTCCATCAGGAAGCTAATCGCAGTGCCGTTTACCCCGCATCCGAAGCAATGGTAAAACTGTTTAGTGGGAGAGACTGTGAAGGATGGGCTTTTTTCACCATGGAATGGACAGTTTGCTTTGTAATTCGCGCCGGCTTTTTTGAGAGGCACGTAGCCATCTATCAAATCGACGATATCAATTCGATTCAATAATTGGTCTATGAAGTGTTGGGGGATGCGGCCAGCCATTAGGCTATTCTACCGCTGTGCTCAGGATATTAAAAATTGCTTTTTTAAATTTTGGGTGATTCCAGCGAAGATACATCCGCCAGAATGGAGCTACATTGGCAAGAACGATCAACCTTGTAAGGTTGATTTAATAATTCCGCTCACCTTGCCCATGTCCGCTTTTCCTTGCAATTGACCTTTCAACATTCCCATGACCTTGCCCATGTCCTTCATGCTCTCAGCGCCAGTTTGGCTGATTGCGGCAGTAACCGCAGCGGCAATGTCTTCGTCGCTCATCTGCTCAGGTAAATATACAGATAAATGGTCAACGTGGATCTGTTCTTTCTCAGCTAGATCAGCACGTTCACCCTTGGTGAACTGGCTGATAGCGTCTTGAGATTGTTTGATCTGCTTTTGCAGTATCGCCAACACTTCTTCATCGCCGATCTCTGTTTGATCGTCAACTTCTTTGCGTTGAATTGCCGCGCGCAACATGCGGATAGACTCAAGTTGCGATGCTTGCTTTGCGCGCATCGCGGTCTTCATGTCCGCAAATATTTGTTCTTTTAAGGACATTTAGAATCCTAGATTTGGCGCAGCTGTACTAAAACCCTAGAATGGGCTCTAGTACATACGATTAGTGCGAATACGACCGCGAGAAGCACGCTTAATTTCACGCTTCTTGGCAGCAGCAGCTTTACGCTTACGAATAGACGTTGGCTTTTCGTAGAACTCACGAGCACGCATTTCAGTGAAGATTCCGGCTTTTTCGCAAGACCGGCGGAATTTGCGCAAAATGACGTCAAATGGCTCGTCGTTTTTTACTTTTACTTGTGGCATATAAATAAATATAAATGTTATCTTTCAGGACGCGCGATTCTAGCCGTTTACAAAAGGAATGTATAGGGCTCTTGACAATATTTCGATATACTTTGTTTTCCTATAAAATCCCCGTGTTCACAGGCCTTTATGGCATTTTTGCACACCTTATCTTTTTTCATACCCACAGATACTAAAAATGCGTGTTCTAGGAATCGAAACATCATGTGATGACACCGGCGTAGCGATCTATGACGATCAGCTTGGCTTGCTCGCGCATGCCCTTTATTCACAGATTGAGACCCATAAAGAATACGGTGGTGTGGTGCCTGAATTAGCGGCCAGAGATCATATACGTAAAGTTATTCCCTTAGTGGATACGGTGCTTAAACAAGCCGGCTGTGATGTTGGGTCTATCGAAACGGTCGCTTATACCAAAGGCCCGGGTTTAGCTGGCGCATTATTGGCCGGCAGCGCAGTTGCCAAAGGCCTGGCTTTTGCTTGGGGAGTGCCGGCTGTCGGTATACATCATATGGAAGGGCATATGTTGGCACCGATGCTTGAAGAAGACGCACCAGAATTTCCATTTGTAGCACTACTTGTTTCCGGTGGACATACATTATTGGCAGAGGTTCGTGGAATCGGCGAGTACACAATACTTGGGCAAACTTTGGATGATGCCGTGGGTGAAGCCTTTGATAAAACGGCGAAGATTTTAGGTTTGGGTTATCCCGGTGGGCCGGCCGTTGCCAAAGCAGCACTGAATGGTGAAGCGGGTCGCTTTAGATTTCCGCGACCGATGCTCGATCGTCCAGGAATGGACTTCAGCTACTCGGGTTTGAAAACCTTTGCCTTAACTACCGTGCAAAAAACGCATGCCGAGGCAGGAGAATTGAATGACCAAGCCATTGCCGATATCGCGCTCGCTTTTCAAGACGCAGCCGTCGAGGCTTTGGTCGTAAAGTGTAAGCGTGCCCTCGATGCGACTAACGCTGAACGTTTAGTAGTAGCAGGAGGAGTAGGTGCAAATTTGCATTTACGCGAGCAGTTGAAAATCATGACCGAAAAAGTACGGGCCGAACTGTACTTCCCACGTATAGAATTCTGCACCGACAACGGCGCTATGATTGCCTACGCCGGTGCGAAGCGAGCCCATCAACAAGACGATGGCTTAGACTTCCAGGTCAAGCCAAGATGGTCCCTAGAAGACCTCCCTCCGGTTTAAACGCTACGGTGAAGGGATTCAAAGCTTTATCGGTGTTGGTTTTTACATTGGTGTGTGTACCAATGGTTCTCGCTGATGCTACTCCGCTACCAATAACAAATCAGCTACCCGTAATGAGGGGTAGTGGTCTAAGCAAGGCTTTGCCAGCCGCCCTGATGAAGCAAGGGCCGAGCCGCTTTTCACTGGGCTTCAACTTGGAATCCAATGCGAATGATTCAGCTTCACCAAGTGAGGCGTTGACTATCGACGGAGAAACACGTTCTCTCGATTTAGCATGGCAAAAATCGTTGGCGGATCGTTGGCAATTGGGCGCTGAACTCTCTTGGGTGGAACATACGCCGGGTAGTTTTGATAACGCCATTGATTCATGGCATGACCTTATTGGTGTGTCGGCGGGTGACCGGCCACTGTTTCAGGCAAATCAACTTCAGCTCCTATATCTTGAGAATGGCCCTGAAATAAACTCCAAAAGAATTGTGGAACGGACTTCAGG
>CAJQNY010000097.1 GCA_905479805.1 uncultured Arenicella sp. | reverse complement strand
CTTTCAACATGGCCGCTAGTCAGCTCTGCGACAATAGACGAAACGATATAAGTGAATGGGGGCCGCAACGACCTTGTGGTGCCGATCTCGGAAAACGTAATGCCGGCATTGTCGACACTCACCACCGGTAGCTTATGGTGTTCTACAAGGTAACGAGTGGCGGCATGGTTGAGATGATTATCTAGGTTGAATACCGTTGGGAAATTTACCGCCGCGTTCGCATAGTAAACCAGCGACACGATAAACAGCAGGACCCCGATTAGAATCGGTCGATGTAAAAGTTTAGCTGTCTTTAGCATCTAAGATGAGTATTGAGGGGGAGTCTTCACCACCACCTAATAGGTAAAGCCGATTCGAGTGAAATCTGGCTTCCCCCTCATTTTCTCATAACTACCTAGCTCATTCAGGCTTTGCAAACTTAAGCGTCATGCGATCGCTCTCGCCAATGGCTCGATACTTATCGGCGTCTTGATCCTTCAACGCCATCACTGGCGGCAAGGTCCAAACGCCTTCTGCGTGATCCTTTGTGTCTTTTGGATTCGCATTGACCTCGCTTTGTGCAACGAGTTCAAAACCAGCTTCTTCAGCTATTCGCACTATGTGCGAGGTTTTAACGTAACCGCTGTCGCCTGGCTTACCTTCTTCATCAGTATCTTCATTCATACGGTGTTGCACTATGCCCATCACGCCGCCTGGCTTTAATACCTTGTACATGGCTTCTACCGCGGCCAGCTCATTGCCATCGCCTGCCCAGCCGTGGAAATTCCGAAAACTCAATACCATGTCGGCCGCGCCATCTGGGCCCAGCTCCATTCTTGCAGGTACCTCAAACACCGTTTGTTTGATCTGATCAAACATTTCAGGATTGGCATCCATTTTTTTTTGATATTTCGCCGCACCACGGAGTTGATACTTGCTCTCAGATTCTGGGTTGTAACTGCCTGCATAGAAGGTGCCTGAATCTCGTAAGAACGGCGCTAATATCTCGGTGTACCATGCACCGCTGCCTGGGGCGACTTCAACTACCGTCATATCATCTTCAATGCCGAAGAACATCAGAGTCTCAACTGGATGTCGCTCATCATTTCTCGCTCGATTCTTTTCTGAGCGACTCTCTGAGTTTGCGTACTGGCTTAATTTTGCCTTGCTTGTATTTTCTGCGCCGCTTGTTGTTTCTTTAGCCATCACTGCGGATATGCTGGTGGTCGCTATAAAAAACGCGGTTAGAATCCCGGTTAAAGTTACTTTATTGATCTTGTTGTTAAGCATGTTGATTACTCCACATTGAATAAATTAGATGTGTTGATTATACGCACATTCCACACGGTGCGACTGATGTACTGTTTAGTCTAAATCGCCTTCGCTAAACTCGATGTCTTTAGACCATAGCGGATGTTCAAACTTTAAGCTGCTCGCATGCAGCATTAAGCGCGGTGCAAGCGACTGGCTATCAATGCCATCGATGGTTAATCCATATAGGTCACAACCAAGAATCGGGTGGCCAATTTCTTTGCTGTGCACTCGCAATTGGTGGGTACGGCCAGTTAATGGCGTAAACAGCACTTTGCTTGTGTTTACTCCACTTAGAGGTTCTTGCAGGCGTTCTAATACTCGGTAATGGCTCTGTGCAAGCTTGCCTGTTTCTACACATATCTTTTGATACGGAAACTCTGCTTTTGCTATTGGTGCATCGATAACACCTTCGTCTTCGGCAATGTGGCTTAGTAATACGGCCTGGTATTCTTTGATTACCGATCTCGCTTGAAATTGTTTCGTGAGATGCGCATTAACCGCCTTGTTTAGCGCAACTACCATCACACCCGATGTTCCAAGATCCAAACGATGCACCATAGTGGCCGTTGGGTAGTCTTGCACTAAACGGTGATGAACAGAATCTTTGTTCTGCGGGTTCTTACCAGAAAGGCTCAGCAACCCGCTTGGCTTATTGATTACCAGCAAAGACTCATCTTCGAACAAGATTTCAATTTGCTCGTTGCAAACAGGAGCAATGAATGAATCCGGCAGAGGTGCGGATGTTTTACTCATGCACAGATTTTGCTTAGCTACTAATTTACAGTGGTGCTCTCAAGCTCACTTCTGGGTTTTCAGAAACAAGTGTATCTCTGAAAAACCGGCTAGCGTCTTCTGCACGAGAACCAGATTGCAAGTGCGTATCAAAAAATGAACCTATGGCGAGTTGAGTCAGCCATTGTTGTTTTAAGCCATTCAAAGATTGACCCGCTAAATCAGGGCATGGGTCGCTTACTTCAATATCTCTTAGCACACCATTTGTAGTCGGAATTACGGCATCCCAACGCTCCGGTAGGGTTAACCGCTCCAACATGTAAGCCATAAATGCACAGCCTAAGTCATCCGGATTTTCCATCCACCGAAGGTGATTGCCCACATCCGCAAAGCCAAGGTGTGTGCCTTTGTCAAAACTCATAAACCAGCCTTTTGGGTGCCGGGGCTTGACGTCATTCGCGTTGGCCGGCTCAGGCACTACTCTATCCATAGACCCGGATATTAGTAGAGATTTAACCTTGGGGTTACTCGCATAGAACTGATCACTGAATGCCTCTAAAGGCGGTGCCATCATCACGGATGCTTTGATGCGTTGATCCGTAAGATCTGGGTGAAATGAAACCAGAGCTGTTGTTAGGCCGCCAAGGGACAAGCCCATAGCACCAATGTTATTTGTATCTATACGCTGATACAAAGCGCTGTCAACGTCACTATTCATAATCAACAACTGATTAATGACCGCCGTGACATCACCTGGCTGACTCACCACATCCTCTAGTTGCGGCACTCCCGCGGGAGACTTCGCTGTACTCAATGGAAAATCAATCGCAGCAACCACATAGCCGTTGCTCGCCAAATACTCTACAAGATGAGTGCTGTCTTTGTGGTAACCACCAAAACCATGGTTATAAACAATCAACGGGAGGTCGGTTGTATCACCCTCTGGATACCAGATTGCGCCTTTAAGAACTCGCTTATCGTCGCCTTCGAACTTACCCATTGCGGGTGTGGCTCGAGTGAGGTCTATGACCTCTAAAATCATTTTTTCAAATGAATGATTAGCCTTTTCCAATCTCGCCAAAGAGTCGCTTTCGCTCTCTAGGTCAGCCGGCGAATTTGCCAACCACATGCCAGCAATAACAAGACCTACGACTGCCCAAATGATGAGCAGCCACTTAATGATTTTCTTTAATATTTTCATGTCACGATATTACCATGTAGATCGGATTCGCCTACGGTTCACTATTCGACAACAGCACACTCGGAAAAAAATGCTCTCGCTATAAAATTCACACACTCACGATGTTGTTAACGCTATTGCCAATAATAGGGAGCTTTCTTGTCATCCGCATTGCCCACTTCGTTCATACTTTCAGCTTCATAAAGCCGTCCATTCAACATCACCTTGTCGATGTTATCCGTATTACGGATATCCTCGATGGGGTTGGCGTTCATAATGACTAGGTCTGCCAATTTGCCAACTTCTAGTGAGCCGATGTCTTTATCAAAGCCTAAGTGTTTGGCCGGTACGGAGGTGGCTGTTTGCAGG
>CAJQNY010000096.1 GCA_905479805.1 uncultured Arenicella sp. | reverse complement strand
ATACCTATGAGATGGAGGGAGCCCAGTTTCTTGGGTTTTCAACAATTCTGGCATGGGGTCCGAATACTACTGTCTTACATTACACAAAGAACAACAAAACAATAAAGGATTCGGGTTTAGTTTTAATCGATACCGGCGCTGCGTGGGAACATTACAGCGCCGATGTAACTAGGACTTTCCCAGTTTCAGGCAAATTTTCGGCTCGAGAAAAAGAATTATATGAACTTGTGTTGAAAGCAGCTGATGCAGCGATTCAGGAAGTTAGAGTGGGCGCGAACAATCATGACGATGTACATATGACGGCTAAGAGTATTCTTGATGAAGCTGGGTACGGAAAGTATTTCATTCACGGGACAGGTCACTTAGTAGGTCTCGATGTACACGATGCAGGAAACTACGATTTACCAATGAAGGAGGGTGTTGTAGTAACAGTAGAACCTGGGATATATATCCCTGAAGAGGGTATAGGCATACGAATAGAAGATGTTGTGCTTGTCACAAAAGAAGGACCTGTAATCCTATCTAGCGATATACCTCGAGCAATTGATGAGATTGAAAAAGTTATGGCAAAATAAAATCACCCTTTTTGCAAAACATCGAAAGGATCAAATTTGATTGAAACCCGTGCTGGGCAGAGGCCGTTGTGAGTTGTGAGTTCAACCGGTCGATGCAACACATGCGTTAAACCGCTCGGCTGGTGCCTCATATTCAAGTGTTTTACGGGCATTCTGAGATATTGTCGAACCTCATCACCTGAACCATCAGATCAACCTTCAATATTCACAGCTTATAAATCGATTACGGTTTCGGCTTTTGCCATTTCGATATCGAATCCGGTTTGTTCTGATCTTCGACTTAGGGTTTCATCGATCCAATTGCGTTCCAGCCACGATCTATTTGGATCATGATGTCCTATATAGGTCTGCTTAACCTTGCAGTGTTCAGACATATTCATTACATCTTCGATACAGCTATGTCCCCAGTCCTTACGTGAGACGCCCATCGGGGCTCCCACTCCTTTGTCACCATCATATTCTATCTGTAAAAACTGTCCGTCTCGATACATCACATCCGCTCCCATTGAATGAGCAATTAAGCGTTCTTCAGCTTCGATGCTGGCGATTTGTAATGGGTGCTCTGGACTGTCGCCGTGTCGTAGTTCGTGGTCTGTGCAATAAACAAAGACCTTACCATTGTGCTCGATACGATAGCCTAGGCATGGATCTGGGTGAAAAACTTCGAATGGCTGTATCTTGGTTTTTCCTATAGTGATCGTTTCGTTAACATCATGATATTGATGAATTGCGGCATCCTTTTCGGTCGGTGGAGGGTTTGTAGTTAGGTCGCGAATTTCTGTTGACTCAAAGCTGGCTGGCATTAATTCATAATTTAGTGGTGTCTGAATTCCCTTTAAATCCATATCCATTTCATGTGAAAAAATACCGAGGTTTTGATCTAACGCTTTTAGGAAGTGGTTGTTAGCCATAACATGGATGTGATTGCGCGGGTCAAAGCAAACCGCAGCTTGATCAAAGCCTTCCGTATGATCAAAGTGAGCGTGACTGCCTAATATTGTTAAGTTTCGCTTTTCCTGTTCTCCCCACTTACGGCTTATATCCTCGGCGCAGATACGGAACCCGCTGCCACAATCAAGGACTATGTCGTGGCCATCTGATGTTTCAATTCTGAAGCAGGTAGTCCAGCCGCCGTACACACGCTGTTCTGACAACTCTAGCGTTTCGCGAAACGCAGTTAAATTCTTGCGATTTGCAGGGCCGCCTAATAACTCTTCCAATGACACATTTATCTTACCTTCAGGGCTAGTGTGCTCGTTCAGCCTTGAAAATACTTGTTGGAGCAACTCCATATCCGTGAATAATCGAGCATTGTCACGCTCTGCCTTTGGGGGGAATACGGAACCACTTCCTTGAACCCCATAAAAATGGATGCGCATATTCTCAATAGTGTCCATCTTCTCATTTCACCCTTTATAAACCCTTAATATCTTTAACATACCGTCTAGCGACGCTTCGTACAAGGATTATACAAATCCTAGACGATTTGCGTGAAGCAGATAGTTTACGCTATCTTATGCACATGAAATCTACGCATAAGAGAGTGAACTTTTGCTTAACCGATGTCCTGGTTAAACAATTAATTGTTGTGGTGATCTTTTTTTTGACAGGCTGCAGCCAATCAAAACCCAATAATCAGATTGCTTTAAGTGTGCCTAAACAGCCCTCGCAACGCGATATTTTACGGATAAGCCAAGATGAGCAGGGTTATTTTGGTGAGGAAATAGGGGTTTTAAGTACAGAGGATTTGATTCAACTAAGCGATACTCAGATCGAAGGCTTTCTGAGCTATATGAATAACCCAGGTAGGCGCGACGTCCCTCGCTATCGACGGGTTTACGATTATTTGGAAAACGCTACGTATCGTTTTGATTATCGTGGAGCGACTTATGTGGCGCATGATTCCTTGTCTCGTCAACAAGGTAATTGTATGTCATTAGCATTGCTGACTACTGCTCTAGCTAGACTAGCCAATGTGAAGGTCGGATATCAATTGATTGACTCCACCCCGGTGTTTGATGTCGGTAATAATGCGGTTGTAAAAGGTGTTCATGTACGATCTAAGCTTTATGAGCATACGGCAAAGTTGGTGCAAGGAGGTAGAAAATTCACCTTCAATCGTGAAGGGGTAATTGTTGATTATTTTCCTGAAGGATCAGACAGGTTCTTAAACAATCTAAGTGAGAATGATTTTTTTGCGCGCTATTACAGGAATCGTGCGGTTGATTATCTACAGCAAGGCGATTACTCATCAAGTTATTGGTACACACGTAAATCAATGGCTTTAGTGCCGTTAGATTCTGAAGGAATGAATTTAATGGCGATATTGTATAAACGCGTGGGCGACCGTAAGAAGGCTGAGGAGATTTTTCAATATGGCCTCCTCGCTGCTAAAGATAAGTTAAGTTTATTAAAAAACTATCGGCAGTTACTTGCCGAGTCGAAGCGCTTTGATGAGGTTAAAGCAATTGAGAACCGTATCGAAAATTATGATGACCCCAGCCCGTATCCTTGGCTGAGTTTGGCAGATCAAGCGAAAGCACAAGGGCGCCTGACAATGGCCAATAAGTATTATCGTAATGCCATAGATCGCGCACCTTACCTACAATTTGGTTATTTAGGCTTGGCTAAGACCTACTTTATTCAAGGTCGATTGGGTGAGTCGGAGAAGATGCTGCGAGCGGCTATGCAAAGAAATTTCAACTCGGACAATGGCCGACTCTACCAGGCAAAATTGGCCTATTTGGAATCGCAAAAAGACTAGTTAAATCTAGCTGAGATAGGCGTAATTACTTAGGGACCTTCGTTTACAGGGATCGTCTAAACAGCGGTTTACGTTGTTGTAAAATGCTTACTCCAATAACGGTAAGTGTTATCCCCACAAAATGAAAGAGGGTGAAATCTTCGCCAAGAGTTGTTACTGCGGCTAGGCTAGTGAAGGCTGGGCCTAGCGTTGCAACAATCCCGGTTTTATCTGAACCAATTCTTGCGATCGCAGCCGCCGTAAAAAAGGTCGGGATTACTGTGCAAAAAATAGCGATCACCAAGATCCACCAAAGAGCTTGAGTGTTTAAATCTGGTTCGGTAAAGGAGCGGGTAGCGCCATAGTAGAATAGATAGTGAAATAGGATGGCGGCACTCGCTGAAATTAAAGCAATACAGGTGAAGGCTTTAGAGCCAATATCATCTATCAGCGATTTACTAAATAGCAGGTAACACGCGAAACTGAGTGCGCTCGCGACTATAAATAACGCGCCAGTAACAACCTCACCGCCAAATAGTTTTACGTCATGACTAAAAATAACGGCAACGCCAACATAGGTTATTAGTAATGAAAGTACAATTCGCCAGTTAAATGACCGGCCGAAAAAAACAACGCCTAAAACAACAACTATAGTAGGGTAAATATAGAGAATCATTCTACCCAGCTGCGCTGTTACATATTGTAGGCCTAGAAGATCCAAGTAGCTGGCAAAATAGTATCCAAATAATCCAGTCAAGCCGATCTTTGCTACCAATTTTGGATTGAGTTTTGCGCGAAGCTCCGGGTCGTTCGACAAAAAATAGATGAGCAATACGATATAAATAGGGATCGAAAAAAGCATGCGAAAGCCGATTAGCGTTAATGGATCGACTCCTTGGGCATAGACAAGTTTTACAAATATTGGGCGAATGGCAAATAGCGCAGCGCTGGCCAGTGCGAAACAGAATCCAGCGCCAAATCGGCTATTTATGAATTGTTCAGGCATAGCTTGTTAGTGGCTAATAGTATTTGAGAAATTAATCTGGCGAAGGGTGCCGGTAGGCCGTTGCATTTACTAAATAGGGCGAGAAGTTGGGTGAGATATCTATGTTAACGCGGCTAGGGTGTCAAAGAGAAGAATATTCGTTGCTTTGGTCCTCTGGATAGCCCCATTGGCCTACCGCGGGTGAGTAAATAAAGGTATTATTCGACCTCGCAAAATTTTAGTGGCTGCAGGCATCCATTGACCTCAGTTCGACTCGTTATTGGTGATTTCGCACGCGGTCGCGGACACAAGCGATAAGGCGAATCCAGATATATTAGATTAACGATCAATTTTTGAAGATTAATAAAATAGGTAACTAAGTAATGAATGTTCACGAGTATCAAGGCAAAGAGATTCTCAGAAAGTATGGTGTCACTACTCCCCGTGGGATACCGTGCTTTTCCGTAGAAGAAGCAGTAGCTGCAGGTGAGGAATTAGGTGGCAAGGTATGGGTAGTTAAAGCACAGATTCACGCAGGTGGCCGAGGTAAAGGTGGCGGCGTCAAAGTAGCCACTAGCCCTGAGCAATTACGTGAATATGCTGAAGATATTCTAGGGATGCAGTTAGTAACGCCGCAAACAGGGCCTGAAGGCAAGCTTGTTAATCGGCTTTATATTGAAGAAGGTGCCGATATTGCTGATGAGCTGTATGTGGGTGCGCTGGTTGACCGTGAAACTCAAAAAGTTGTGTTGATGTGCAGCTCTGAAGGCGGCATGGATATTGAAGAAGTTGCCGAGGAGACCCCAGAGAAAATTCTTAAGATTTTCGTGGACCCATCAAGCGGCCTTGACCGGGCTGAAGCCAAAGACGTCTGCTCGAAAATGGGCATTCCCGATGTGGCAGTTGAAGAAGGCGCTGATTTCTTAGAAGGGCTTTATCAGGCGTTTGTGGGGTCTGACGCATCCTTGGCTGAAATCAATCCATTGGTTGTTACTGGAGATAATCGAATTATCGCACTAGATGCGAAGTTTAATATTGATTCGAATGCGCTGTA
>CAJQNY010000095.1 GCA_905479805.1 uncultured Arenicella sp. | reverse complement strand
GTGACAGACTCGTCGCTTACATCGCTAATGGTATTACGAATGCGCACTAGCTTCTTTTCTCCCTCGAGTATCTCTTCCTCAAGTAACGATATTTCTGAAAGCAATTGTTTTTCTTTGACCGGTGTCGGCGCATCAATGGTATGTCGCAACAATAGAAAAATGAGCACAGCAGCCCCTAAGCCACAGGACATGATATCCAAGAAGGAAAGGCTAAATGTTGAAGTTGTGCGTACTTTACGTGCCATATTTAATACTGATCTAGATCTCCTCGCCAATCACATTAATCACCATAACCACTCCCTCAGCGAGATCAGAGCCCAGTCGATCATTTTGCTCCAACTGCGTTCTGGATTTATCACTCAGGACGTACAATGACTTTTCAGTGATCATTGCTGCAATATTCGATTCTTGCTGGAAAGACAATGTCATTTGCCCCTGATTAATTTCCAAGTGCGCATTGGCCAATGGAACGGCAAAACCATGCTGCATAAGATGGGTAGCGGGATGTGACGCGCCATTCTCCAGGGAATGATTTTCGGTCTGAGCATTTTGTACGATGGGCGCTTCACTCACTGCTGTTTCGCGCTGATCACCCTGGTCCATCGAATTATGAGAAAATGCGAGCTCGGTGCAATAAACGAGGCTGTCCGTTTCTTCTATCGTTTCGTATTCTTCGGGCGCAACTCGCGCTTGTTCCTTCTCTGAAACTATATGAAACTCAGGAAGCGAGGTCGCAAGGCCCTTAAAGTCATTAAAATCGATAAACCGCTGAGCATTGTCGGGCTGTCCAATACCTTTTAAGGTTTCCGCAAACGGATTTAGCGCGTCTTGCCATTGTTTGGAATCGATACTACAGCCATGTTTTCTTCCTCCAAATTCGATAACAATGTCAGCCTTGGATGTTCGTTCAATTTTCTCGGCTAATCCATTCAGTTGACCGAAGAGCTGCTGCTCGGTTTCAGCATAGTGAAGAGGGTCAAAGCGATCGCTCGCAATAAATCGTTCTTGTATCGCTCGCAGCAATGCATCTTGCATCATTTGCAAACCCACCTCGTGCAACACCTCCACTTTTCCCAGAGTCAGTACATTAGACTTCATTTCCACTTCGCTACACACAGTTTGATGAAGTTGCACGTCAATATGAACATTTTTACTGACTGAAAGCGTCTGTCCCTGCAAACAGTACACCGCCTTGTTTATCAAGCCACGAACCTGTAAGCCCACCGCCTTTGCCACTCCTAATAGTAAGCTAAGATTTGCTGCTTGGTAATGAGACGGAATAACAAAAGAGACTTCAGATAGCTGGTACTTCTCCTTTATCGCGCTCAAGTGCTTCCAAATTAAATCAGCTGAGTGGCGCATGCCACTGTCGTTTGGTGAAAGTGCGGTCTGTGAACATTGTTGCCAATATCGACTATTGATCTGTTGGGGTTCTAAGCGGCAATTGAGCACCGCGTTGTTGCCGGTATCTAGATCGAAATAAACTTCTTCATTATTAAGCCAAGCGTAGCCTTGTGAACGTTCCCAAGAACCACCCTGCTGAATCAATAAGTTGTTGTCATTAATATGAATGAGAATTGCCATTATTCGTTAACCCTATTAACTTTGTAAGTGACGAATCAGATTGTCGTCACAATAGTCCTGTGATGCTAAGACCATTCTTTCTTGCATCAACGTTATTTGATGGGTTAGAAACATAATGACAATACTGATCAACAAGGCGATAAACGTCGAGTTAAATGCAACTCCTAAGCTGGATGTTACCGCGGCTATATTGCCTGCTACTGCTTCGTGAGCATTGCCTAGCGCTGTACCAATACCTCGTACTGTGCCAATAAACCCTATTGAAGGGATGGCCCACGTAATGTATCGCACCATCGCTAACTCAGAATCCAATCGATTAGCTTCTGTATCACACAAGTCTCGGACGACATTTGAGACATCTTGGATCGTTGAGTTTGAACCGTAGCGAGTCAGTGCGCCTCGCAACGCTCTCGGCAACAGAAAATTACGCTCCGGTTCGGCCAAAGCCTCCAGAGGTCGCGCCAACTTTCTGGCATCCTCAGGGAGGATACGCCTACCTTCTTCGACGTTTATTAATGTTTGGCTCAATAATTTCTGTTGTGAAAATACCCCTTGGGCCTTCAGACCAATAATTGCGATAACCCAAAACATTAAAATAAAACACGATTCTTGTTCATAATCTTTTAAGACCACCCATGCGGATCGCTCTATCGGCACCGTTGTGCCTGACTCAGCTTGCTCCGCTATCGCGATCCTCTCTGCTTCTATTACGGCAGCGGCATTTGGTCGGACTAGACCAACGTAGATTGTATGAACAACAACAAACGACAAGATTAATGCGACTATTTGATAGAAAAAATCTGACTTTTTAAAATTCATTATGATTAGTGGGTGAGTAATGGGTTTAAGGCATATTCAATGGTTTATATATCAACAGGAAAAGGCACTGGTTTATCTTCAGATATTTCTTCACTGGGAATAAATACTTCTTCGTTTGTTTTTGCTTTTCTACTGGGTTTCTTTTCAGGCGCTTTTTCTTCATTTTTTTTCTCTGCATCGTCCAAAACTATCTCATCAGGTGTTGACGGTTCGGAATCAACATTAGGGTCGTTCTGCGCCCACGAATACTCAGCAAAAATCAGCAAACACATTGTAATTAATAAGTTAGTTTTCATGGTCATGATGTATTTTTACTCGGTTATTTTGTCGGGCCTACATAGCGGGCAATTCGAAACCCCACGTCATGTACGCCTTTAGCGCCGAAGTCTCGATAAGCCAAGCGTAGTTGTGGCAAATGCCCACGAGCCCAACTAGCTCCGCGAATAACATGGAACTCACCTTCTTCAGGACCCAGTGGATCGGTTAATCCTTGCGGAGGACTCGACACATATTCGCTATTGGCGTTGTACCAATCATTGGTCCACTCTGCGACATTACCACTCATATCGAACAACCCACGATGATTTGCGGGGAAACGACCAACTGGCGATGACGCCACATAGGCATCATCGTAGTCAGCTAACGTAAACGCTATAAGGTCGACTGCTTTTTTATCGGCGAAATTGCCTATAGCAGCCCCAGACGGTGGCGTCCGGCTATCTCCCCACGGATAGGTTAGGGTCTTACCACCATCGTTACGTGCTAACCAAGCCCATTCCACTTCTGTTAGTAGACGGTAACCATTGGCATTCGCATTATTACCAGAAACATAACCTGACTTAGTTTGATAGAAAGGGTTCAATCCTTCTTTATCACTCAACCAATTACAATAAAGTGCTGCGTCCTGCCAACTAACATTGACCACCGGATGTTTATTGGAATCCAGACTTTTACGTTTGTAATTACCTGAATTATGTCCCGGACGAAAAGACCTAAATTGTTTGTTGTTGACCTCGTGCAAGCTCACGTAAAAATGCTTTTTAAGGTTCGCTGTGAACACCGCTTCATTTGACCTTCTCCCGGTCTCTCTTCGCGATGACCCTAGCTTGACCAACCCAGGCTGTTTAAACAACTTCATCCGATGACCCGTTTTAGTCGAATAATTTGGCTGAACATTGGCCCAAAAGCTCTCTTCTTTGGTTAGCAGATTCACGCTCACTAATTGCGAGCTACGCCTCGTCGGTATGATTTGATTGGTATACGCAACATAACCTTGTTTTTTCACTGTGACTCGGTGCGGCAAAGTATTAAGGTTAACAGTCTGACTGCCTCTACCGCGGGAAATCCCATCTATCACCAACTCCGCATCATTAGGTTTAATACTGAATTGTACGGCGACGTTGTCTTGCGCCAGCTTATATTTTTCCTGCGCACTTTCGGCAGGAGATAAAGTAACTTTATGTTCAGATAAACGATGTCCAGCCTTATATATTTGCAAAGTGTGCTCGAGATCTGGACTGAGAGACGCTTTTAGCGGACTAACGCCAATGTATTCTCCATCTATCAAAACAGCCGCCTCAGACGGTAAAGTATCCACTTCAAGCAGCCCATCTGCAGGTATCATTTCTATTTCACCCAAGTCAATATCTTGTTGAGCTACGATAGTTATATCCTGGGTGAAACTTTTAAACTTATCTAATGCCACACTAATTTGATGGTTTCCCTCCTCCAACTTTAGGGCGCTTGGCGTATTGCTACGTTCTTCGCCATCAATGAGTATTGTTGCGCCCGTTGGATTGCTTGTGAGAGATACATTGGCCCAGGCCGGATCAAGCTTAATATCAATGCTTTCCGTTTGTAATCGACCTTGGACGACGACGGACACGGCTTCAGCACGGTACAAAGGCGCATCTACTTTGATCTGATGGACGCCTGCTCGAACCCCCTCAATGAGGCCAGGCAATACACCAATCACTTCTCCATCTAAGTGGACCTTAGCCTCGACATCCGGATCTAAGTTGATTTGTAGACTACCAGGCAGTGGAACAAGCACCACTTGAAATTGTTGATGTCGGTCCGGTCCGACTTCCAAAACTTGATCTATATTTTCAAATCCGACAGCACCACCGCTGACAGGAAGCTTACCAGGCAAGACAAGCACACGGTTGCCGATAGGCAGCTTCACCCAACTTCTAATTTTCAGCTGAGCCGCATGGCTCAACATCTTCTCAGGTTGCTCAATGGAAGGCGTTACGACCGATATTTGGATACTGCGAGCGATAGTGATGAACAGAATAAACGCCAATGAGATAATGGCAATTGCCAGCAATAATGCATGTGAACTGGTAAAGCGGAAACGTTCACCTTGCACGACCCCACTGGGCGCCTCATACGATTCGGAAACAATAACTGTGTTCGGCTTAGTATTAATTTCTGTCATTAGTACGCTGCGCCTTAACCGTTGGAGCTGCTTTTAATAGGACTATCGCAGCTAACAGAAAATGTAGTAGTCGAAATATTCGGCACCAAATTAATCTCGGTACGAACATCTCGGTATCCCAAGCGCTCGCCCTTGACTACATATCTACCGGGCTTCAAAACCAAATTTTTCTTGGTGAATTTACCCAGCACTATGCGCTTTGACCCTACTTTTTGTAAGGTAACTTCTGTCGCTTGATTGGAAAGAAGGCTGATTTTTAAATTTGCCTCAGATTGCGAAAGAGCAGATTCTAATTCAGTAATTTGTTGCTGTAAGCGATCGCCTCTTTGAACTAACGCCTGCGCATCAGTTAGCAGAGCTTGTGCACTTGCTTTCACAGATTTTCGGCTTATCGCTAATGGGTCAGCCAACACTTCAAGCAGCTTTGTATCTAACTCCTGTCGTGCACCTGCTCTAATCACACCCATTTTAGCCACTATTTGATTTGGGTCCCGTTGCAACACGGCTCGGTAATTGTTCAGCGCACTGGTCCATTGTTCGTTGCTTTCATGCTGCGATGCACGTTGCAATAGGCTAGATAAGGAGGATGTCTTATCCGATGCTAAGGCTTGCTGTTGTGCTAGCTGTGCCGACCTATCCTCAGGTTTTAACCTCAATGCTTCAGCAAAACCTGCTCGTGCCGCGGAATATCTGTTGGTGAAAAGTGCTTGATAAGCTTTGGTCATTGCCAGTTTGAACCTTCGCTCATTTATTCTCTGTTTGACGTCCGTTAACGCCACCTCTACGCGCACGAATTTGTCGTCGATGCTTTTGGCTTCAATAAGCCCCTTCTCAGCCTCTATCAGCTTATCAATCTCATTGGCTTCTTCAAACTCTGCGATACTAGTTTTTGCTGTAGCCAACAACGCCATCACTTCATCCAGCTTCTCGGCCCTTTCCAAACCGTTAGCAGCGGCAATGTTTGAAGGTTCAAGTTGTAACACTTGCGTATACAATTGCGCCGCTAGTTCGGACTTACCTTGCTCAATCGCATTTGAGCCTGCGGCCAACTTGCTGGCGACCAACTCAGGTAAAACATCGAACAAGGACTCTAAATTGGTAACGGCCGATTGATACGTTTCAAGCGCCTGTTTGAATTCTTGTTTCTTATAATAATCATCCCCAAGTGCGGCTTCTTGCAATGCAGACTCAAAACGATCAGGCGCCCACTCGCTGACACCCATGCTTTCTAGTTTCTTTTTGCTGTCTAAGAGATTAGATAATATCTCTTGTGAGCTGCTCCTCGCTTCTGCCAACTGGTTTTGATTCCAAGGCGCTTCCGAATCTGGGAGCGATTGAGTAGTGGGGTCTAGTTGCGCTGACCCAGCGACGTTCAATTCAGGAGGAGGGGCAAGCAAGACAAACATAATCGCTGCTAATCCCAGTAAGCCAAAGCTCACTAGCATCATATTAAACTGAGAATGCCACCACTTGCTACTGACTTGGCTTCTATTCGCTTTATTGACAAACTTATTATCTGTGTCAACGTCAAACGCCTGCTGCTCGTTTGGCTGTTGAAAATCAAATGCTTCGATAGAAATACTCGAAGTCCCAGTTTGATGCTTGTTATTGGGTTTTTTCTCAGTACTCATAAATCATCACTTCAGTAATCTAACGAAACTAAGAGTCATTCTGAACCTACTTTTTCAACAGATTCAGTACCCGCACTGTCCATTGCATCAAGGTCCGCTGCGGCGAGTCCGTTTTCAGCGGCAAACATTTCTCCTAAGATTCTACGCCACTCCTGAAATTGATCCTCTACTGTGCCGGATAGAGTAATACTCCGTTCCTGGAGATCAATAACACTAGGTTCCAATTCTGCTTCTAATGATGCACCTAATTCTCGAAGCGTGGAGCTGTGAATCAACGCTTCGTTCTGCTTTTGATATCCGCGCACAATCATCTCCGCACCGGCAAAAATTCCAACGTGGCCACCCGCTCGTGTATAACGGTTACCGGAACCTTGCGCTAGAACTCCCACCAAAACTGCGGCAACCCCTGCTATTTTTTCTTTCTTTGCCTGTGACTTCAGCTGTCGTTCGTACAAAACTTCTTTATAGCTGGTCTTTCTCCACTCCTGATAGGGGTGTGCCATATTTCCGTTAAAGACCCGATAATAATCTTGTACGACATCGAGGAATAGATCATTGCGCGCGCGAATCCGATCTATCCTCATAATCATCGGGTCGTTGGCAGCAGGGGCTCTTACCAAGGAATAACCTGTCTCATTTTGAGCTAAATATTCATTATATTGATCTGGCAAAAATTCATTAGCAAACCTAACTTTTGAAACAGTTCGAATATCCAACAGCTGAGCAGATTCAAATTTGGTTCTCTGATCAAACAAATCATTGGCTATCCTGACAAATAATCCGTGAAAGGCATCTCTACTTGAGTTCACTTCAGGATTGTAGGCATAAGAGCTAGCTCGGTGCAGGTATTCTTTTTCAAACCACAAACGCCCAGTAGCATCATTAACGTTTACCTGGATTTTGACCACTTCACCATTGGATTCGAGAATCTTCCCGTCTATTTGCACGTCCATAACAGTGTTGGCACTGGGCATAGTCCTAACTGCACCCCAGACGTTGCTATATTCCAACGCGGCCTTCAGCTGACTAGCAAACCATACCGATTCGCTCTGACGTACGCTCGAATAAGCGGCGCTATCCTCGTCCAGCAAGTCAATACCAGTATCGAACAAAATGATGCCGACATCTAATAGCTCATCTTCGGGAATGATAATCGGATCAGCCGGGTTCAACCTCGAAGCCGGTACATTTTTTGTCTCGTGGTATTCGTAAGTGGTGCATGCACTCAGCAACACCAATATCAGACAAGACAAAACATGCTTAACTTCAACTCTCTTCATTGCTGCTCTCTCTTTTATATTTATCTGCACTCACTATACTCTAGGCTTTTTGAGTGGAGAATTATTGGTTCTTATAACGTCGGTACTCTTCCCAAAGCTTTTCTCTCAATTCTGGGTCACTTTCATTTTCTGCTGCCTCTCTGATTTGACGCGCTACAATATCGTCGTCGTGCCCACTCGGTATATCTTTGGCATCATCTGTCGAGCCTTCTTCGCCTTCACGGCGCGCTGGATTGTCACCCTTACGGGAATTTTTAGCAGTACTACTGGCACCTTTCTCACTACTCTCTGATTCTTCACCCGACTCACTACTACCTTCAGAACCACTTTCACTAGCGCTTCCCTTAGCAGCTTTCCCACCCGCAGTTTCCTCTTCCGCCTCTTCCTCATAATCATCGAAAGTACCTATACCACCCAGACTATCTTCGGCTGCATTTTCATTTGCTCGCTCTTCAGCATACGTTTGCTCGCGCTGCATTTGCTCATCGAAATCGCCTAAAGTTTCATTAAGTTCGTCTTCGAGCTCTTCTAATTCTTCTTGTGACAAACCTTCTGCTTCTTCAAAGCTAGGCTCCTCAAACCCTTCAGCTTGTTCACTTTCTTCACCCGGGCTACCCTCAGGTTCCTCAAAACTAGGCTCACCTTCTTTGGATTCTGCGTCACCGTCCCCTTCGCTATCAGATGCCTCTTCCTCCCATTCAGGTGGGATGGCGCTACTCTCAGATTCACTGCTACTTTCTGATGAGCTCTCAGAGGAACTTTCTGATTCTGACTCCGATTCTGATTCTGACTTTGAATCTGATTTCGATGAAGAAGGCTTTCCTCCTGATGGCGGTTTCGGTGCCGATGGCGGCGATGGCGGTGATGGTAACGACGGCGGTGATGGTGGGCCAGGAAGCCCGCCTGGCGGAGGCGCACACGATGTTAAGAAAAATACCCCCAACAAAACTAGAGCTGGCTTACAGATCGTTATCTTTATATGGTTCATCCCTATTAATCCTCTCTTACTAGTATCAGGTTGCAACACAAACTCCTATACATCTGGCAAAACTTCGTTTTTACGGGCATAGACTCTTATCTGATAATCAATTTCTTGTTCATCGCTCAACTCTCCGTCTATTAGCGACGGCCTGAAGACTAAATTCTTTGCAGCTCTGCGCGCGCGTGAAGCGAACTTTATCAATACGTTATCCTCCGACAGTTTACCCACTTCTTTTACCCTACCATCTCCGTGTAGTGTAATTTTCACAGGAACCAAGATAGAAGGTCTGTTTGGGATAATTGGGACACGTTTTTTTGCGTATTCGAATGATGGGAGTGTTGTCACAGTTGAGAACTCTTGCAACCTCAAACTGCCATCTGGCAATTTTTCGCCCGCCTTCCAAGCTAACTTATAGAAGCGGATCGCAGCTTGATTCTTTTTAAACAGTTGATGATAGTCTCCGAGCGCTATTAACGCTCCGACAATATGATCCAAGTTCTCTTCGTCAGTCGCCTTCTTCAGATACCCACCCAACGCTGCTTTACCGCTTGCGAACGGATTTCCTAAGTAAGATATCAATACGTGTTCATTCCCTGACAAGTCTTCAGATCTCTTTAACCGAGGGTCAATCGCATAAGAAGTCTCATCTACATTGCCTAGGATGCGATTTTCCAAATATCCTATTAGTGCGAGTTCTCCATATGGCAAGAAGTTAACCTCAAGAGGTCTATGTTTATGGCTACGAACAGCTGCCCTTAGATGACCTTTAGCACGTAACAAAGTCTCTACTTTTCGTGAACTAGCGGTAGGGTTACCTAAGTATTCGTCAAGATACTGATTACCTAAATCCAGCTGCATCTGGAATGAAAAATCATCATCCAGATCGGGGTTTTTTTTCTCTACCCAAAGAATCCGTTCTAGGTAATCTTCATACTTATCTACATTTCCCAATTGGTAGTGGGTTTCAAATAATTCTTTGAGCAATAGTCTTTGCTCAGGGGCATATATCCCATGGTTGATTTTTTGAATATGCAGCGCATTGATATACGCATCTAAAGCTTCCTCGAGCTCTCCCGATTCTCGTAATAATTTACCGTAACCAAAGTAATCTTCGGCCAATTGCAAACTAAAAGCGTCCTCAGTTTCCAAAGAACGGCGCAGCGCTTTAAATTGTTGTTCTAGATCATTGCTTAATCGGCGTGTCTCTTTTTTTTGTTCGGCCACCGCTTCGACATCGGTTTTTTTTTCCTCATCCACCTCAGACTCTACAGGCAACTCTCTCTCCACCTGACTTGAAGTTTTCGGGCTTTCGATGGCGTTCGTTTCATCTACGCTTTCAGTTTGAGAGAGTGGCGCAGCTACCGGCTTGCTCGGCTCTTTACTTTCTTCGACGACTTGATCGTTTGCAGACCCTTTTGGTGAACGTTCAAGTAGCGCAGCTGACGACTCTTTATCACCGTCCAGGACGCCCTCTTTAGATTCGGATGATTGCTCGCTATCTAATAATGCGCGAGGCTCAGCTTCCACCGTCGGCCCAGTTCCTGGGCTTGATTCTAGAGACGAAGAAGCAGCTCTGATCTCCCATGCCCCCTTATCCTCGGGACTTTTCTCACTTGCCACGACGAACGGCGTAGCGAGCGATGCCGCTACGAAAAGGGAAACCCAAATCACAATATTTATTTTCATCAACGGTTCAGTAAGTAAATTAACGGTAATCGTTTGTAGTCGAGACCTCCGTTTACCTTAATACTGACCGTGTTTACGACTATTCCACCATTACCAATTTGTAATGACTCCACCTATTTGCTTAGCTATTGCCGCTAACAGGTTTGCTAAATCGCTAAACTATTTGCGGCTCTATCTCCAACAATACACCAAATTTACGCTTTATGTCGGCCTGAACCGCGTTTGCAAAATTGAGCACTGCCGCGCCGGGAGCACCCAAAGGATTAATTATTACTAGCGCTTGCTGATGATGCACCGCTACATCTTCGATGATTTTTTGTTTCCAACCAGCTTCTTCTATCAACCATCCTGCCGCAAGTTTGT
>CAJQNY010000094.1 GCA_905479805.1 uncultured Arenicella sp. | reverse complement strand
CCTGAAATTGACCATGAGCGGATGCACGACTACCGCATGAATCGCATCAAAGAACAAATGCGCAAACGCGATGTCGCGGTGTTGGTAATGGTGAGCCCGCTAAGTATGCGCTATGCCATCAATTTTCGCAGCTACTCTATTTTCATGATGCACGTTCCCTCTACGTATATGTTTATGTCATTGGAGCTGCCGCACTTGGTACACAATGAGCTTGACCCTCTGTTGGACAAAAAGAACCGAGGTCGAGGAACCAAGCTCTCCCACTTTTACGGCGGCACTGATCTCGAACACTATGCGGAACAGTTTGCCAAAGACGTTGATGATTACTTGCGCGAAACTGGTTCAAGTAATCGCCGGGTGGCCGTCGAATACATTAACCCAAGCATCACCCAAGCATTGATGCGTCGTGACATTGAAGTTGTTGATGGCGTGGTTGTGCTTGAAGAGGCGAGGTTGATTAAATCCATCGATGAAGTGAACTGCATAAAATGGTCTATCGCCGTAGCGGAGCATGGCGCAGAGATGGTCAAAAAAGCGTTGAAACCCGGAGTGACGGAGGCCCAGCTTTGGGGATTGATCAATTACACCAACCTAGCCAATAATGGTGATTGGCACGAAGGGCGAATGCTAGCATCAGGCCCGCGAACAAATCCTTGGCTGCAGGAGGCCACTGAGCGTAAGGTTGAATCCGGAGACTTGATTGGCTTTGATACTGACATGGTAGGCCCATTTGGTTATTGCGCTGACCTTTCTCGAACCTTTCATTGTGGTCCTGCAAAACCCAGCGCACGGCAAAAACAGCTCTATCGACTAGCGGTTGACGAAGTTGAGACGAACCTCAAATTAATCAGAGCCGGTGTTAAATTTTCTGAGATCCAACAGCTGGCCTACCCGATACCTGAAGAATTTCAAGAACAATCCTATCCATGTGTAATTCACGGAGTAGGTATGTGTGACGAGTATCCGCATTTGCACCAAGTATTCAGAGAGCCCATCGAGTTTGATAATCAACTAGAAGCGGGTATGGTGATTTGCGTAGAGAGCTATATGGGGGCCGTGGGCGAGCCAGACGGTGTTAAATTAGAAGAACAGATATTGGTAACCGAGAGCGGTTATGAAAAATTAACCACTATGCCGTGGGAAGAGGATTTATTAGCATGAGTAATATTCCAGAAAAAATGCAGGCTGTATTGTTAACCGGGCACGGTGGTTATGAAAAGCTAGAGTTTCGTAATGACGTTGCTGTGCCAACTCCCGCCGCAGACGAAGTATTAATTCGTGTGGGCGGCGCAGGCATCAACAATACCGACATTAATACGCGCACTGCTTGGTATTCCAAAAGCGTGACCAGTGGCACCAATAGAGGTGGCAGTGAAGGCTTTGATGATGCTGAAGACGACGACGGTAGTTGGTCTGGAACTGATTTGGGGTTTCCAAGAATTCAAGGTGCAGATTGCTGCGGCATTATTGTCGCAGTGGGCGACGATATTAACGAAGAGCGAATTGGCGAACGGGTACTCGTGCGCACCATGATGGCCGAAGGAGATCCGACTGAGTTTATAAGTATCTGCACAGGTTCTGAAAGAGACGGTGGCTTTGCTCAGTATATGACCACACGGTCACACCACGCCTTGTCAATAAACAGCAACTGGAGCGATGTCGAACTTGCGTCCATACCCTGCGCCTATTCAACGGCTGAAGGCTTATTGCATCGCAGCAATGTCGGCGGGGAAACCGTGCTGGTAACCGGCGCTTCTGGTGGCGTTGGTTCGGCGGCAATCCAGCTGGCAAAACGACGGGGTGCCAAGGTGATCGCTTTAGCAAGCCTCAGTAAGAAAGATGATGTGCTTGCAGCAGGCGCCGATGTAGTGCTGGATAGAGATGCGAGCTTGGTCGCTGAATTGGGCGCTGATTCAGTTGACGTGGTGATTGACCTGGTCGCAGGGCCAAATTGGTCGCAGTTACTGGATGTATTACGTCGCGGTGGGCGATATGCCACCTCAGGAGCCATTGCAGGCCCCATCGTTGATTTAGATGTGCGTACTCTATACCTCAAGGACTTGAGTTTTTTCGGTTGTACTTATCAAGACGACGTGGTGTTTGAAAACCTAGTCAAATACATTGAAGAAAATGAAATAAAGCCGCTAGTGGCGAAAACCTATCCGCTTAAAGACATCGTTGCAGCGCAAAAGGACTTCCTTGAGAAAAAATTCACCGGAAAATTAGTACTCATCCCATAGCGCGCACGAGGCAATAATATAAGTGCGAAGTGAAATTCGGGTAGACTTGGCATGAATTTGGAATATTTAGCACAACCCATATTTAAAGAAGGCTTAGTTGTTATTGTTAATTATCATCCAGAAAATTGATTAAGGAGAATTTCTAATGTGGTTACTTATTGCGGGACTTATTTTATGGAGCGCCGCACATTTCTTACCTGCAAAAGCGATAAGCCTACGACAAAAGTGTGTTAATGGTTTGGGTGAGAAAGCCTACAGGGGAGTATTTAGCATCGTTGTTTTGGCATCGCTAGCCCTCATTGTTTTTGGCTGGCGTAGCATCACTCCTGATCATTTATATTTGCTGCCTAGCGTTGTTAAACCCGTAGCTTTGGTTTTAATGGCAATCGCTATCTTACTATTTACCGCGTCAAATTTACCGACCAGAATCAAATACGCGATACGCCATCCGCAGTTAATGAGCGTTATCTTATGGTCAATCGCGCATTTGTTACTCAACGGAGATACCCGATCATTGTTATTGTTCGGCGGTTTGGGCATTTGGGCATTTTTGCAAATGCTCGCAATTAATCAACGAGATGGTGATTGGGCGAAAGCTGAGACGCCAGCAGTATCGAAGGAAGTCTTGTTACTGGTCATAAGTGTTGTGGTGTTTTGTGTGGTAATTTTTGCCCACCCTTATTTGTCTGGAATGCCTGCAATTTAAATTTACTAAGTGGTTAAAAAAAACGACCTCGGAGAGTCTATTTGTTTCTTAGATTAGTCCTCATAGTAGTAGCGATTACTGCTCAAGTTAGTTACGCCAAGCAATGCGCAGAAGAGAATGCGTGCGTATTCTTTGAAGATAGAGATGGTGGTTTCCTGCTAAGTGCGCGAAACGACAATTCTTTTGATATAACCATGGAGTTAAAATTCGAGCTGAACAACATATCTGTGCAGCCAATCAACGGAGTGGATAATAAATACCTATTTGTAGTATCGGCGAATTCTCATCGAGAAGTCGCTAAGCTTGTTATTGAAAATGAGCACCAGAAATCTCAATATGGTTATTCGATTGCATGGCTACCGGGTGACATCAGCGCTAAACATGAGGCTGATGCTCTGTATAGCTTGCCCTACAAAGTAGGTAAAACATTTTATGTCAGCCAATCGTGTGACGGCCGAGATTCTCATCGAACTCCCGGAAATCAATATGCCATTGACTTTGCGATGCCAGTTGGAACACCTATTCATGCCGCCAGAGGTGGCAAGGTCGTAAACCTACACGAAGTATCTATATCGGGCGGCACATCAACCATGAATTACGATGAGGGAAATTTTCTTCAGATAAAACACCGTGATGGCACCTTAGCGAGTTACCATCATTTACGCACCATGGGCGTTAAGGTGGAGCTTGGCGATACCGTAGAGCAAGGTGATTTCATCGGATATTCTGGCAATACTGGATTCACCAGCGGACCTCATTTGCATTTTGTAGTACAAAAGCCAAGCACAGTTCGCAGCACAGAATCTTTCCCGCTTAAATGGAATACCGCCAGGGGCGTTTTATCATGCCCAAGAGAAGGTTTGGCACTACGATCTGTCAAACGATAAAGATGATAGAGCATTGATTGGTTTCAATGATTTGGCTTCCATAGCCTAACGATTGATAAGTAAGAATAATTATTCAAAGCGGTAGTTTTGATATGGGTAGAGGAATTTGGCATTCCAGTGCTCTGAGTAATCATGAGAAACTTTCCTTAGGCGAGAGCCACTAACGACTCATTATGAGAGCTAACGAAAAAGTCGAAATTGCCATAGTTGGCGCTGGAATAGCGGGCATAGCCACCGCCTACTACCTCAGTCAAAAATTTGGGTTCCGATCAATTTCTCTGATTGATCACCGACCCGCCATGAGTTACACCAGTGCTCAGTCCGGCGACAATTATCGTAATTGGTGGCCACACCCCACGATGACTGAGTTTACTAATCGCAGTATCGACCTTATGCAAGACATAGCCCAAGCCACTGACAATCGTATCATGATGATGCGTCGCGGCTATGTGTTAGCAACGCGTCGACATCAAATTGATGAGCTGATTAGTGATTTAGAGCGAGGCTATCAGGATAGTTCACTGATTAGAATTCAAGAGAGCGATAATGCGCAATCGTATATCGAGTCTTTGGGGGAATCTTATTCTTCAAATACTGTGGGAGTTGATATTCTTAAGAATAAGGAATTAATTGCTGAAAATTTCCCATCGCTTTCGCAAGAAATAAGAAACATCATCCATGTCCGCCGAGCTGGTGATATCAGCGGACAACAGCTAGGTCAATTCATGTTGGAAACTCTTTCAGCTAAGAACCACTCAAGCGATATTTTTAGACGGGTCAATGGGAGGGTGGTTGGTATTGAGCACGCCAACGAATATCGCATTCACTTAGACGAAGAAGGAGCTACCAAAACATTATGTGCTGACATATTGATAAACGCAGCTGGCCCATTTGCAACTCACATCGCTGGGATGTTGGGAGCAGAGCTGCCAATTAAGAATATTTTCCAGCAGAAAATCGCTTTTGAAGATCGCCTGACGGTGGTCCCTAGAGACACGCCATACTGTGTAGACCTAGACTCAAAAGTACTGGCTTGGACAGATGAGCAGAGGCAATCCTTGACTGAGGACGAACAACTCGCTTGGTTAGCTAAGGAAATACCAGGTGGTGTTCACTGTCGGCCCGATGGTGGTGTGCGCGGGAAATGGGTAAAGCTCGGTTGGGCTTACAACACCAATTTGAGTGAGCCTATGGATGACTTGGTCAATGAACCTTATTTGGATCCGTATTTTTCTGAAATTGTACTGCGCGGCGCAGCTAGTTTACAGCCAGCATTATCGGCCTACGTCGATAAGTTGCCAGAACGCCAACATCATTATGGGGGTTACTACTCGATGACTGAAGAGAATTGGCCAATAGTGGGACCGATGAATCCTCCAAGCAGCTTCGTTGTGGGGGCTTTGTCGGGTTTCGGGGTGATGGCCGCTTGTGCAGCCGGAGAACTTTGCGCAAGCCACGTCAATGGGGGCGAATTGCCTTCCTATGCTTCGCAGCTCAGTTTGGATCGCTATGATCACCCTGAGTTTATTCGAGAGTTACGACAAATTGCCGACAAAAGCCTGTTATAGGCCAAAATTGAGGTTTTGAACCGCGTAATGAACAATGCTAAGCTGAGCGGCTACACAAGTGCTGTATTGTTAGGTGTGAAAATAAGAACACAATAATTATTAAACCGATATTGTTGGCCTTATCGGTTTATCTAAAAGATGGAGTGGTCATGGCTAAAAGTATCATCAGTATTTTCGTAGCAACTCTTTTGTTGTCAGGGTGCGAGCAAGAGGTTGCACAACAGGAAGCATTACAACAAGAAATTGAAGCTATAGCGGAAACCACAACGGTTGAGTCGACAACGTCATCGAGCGTAGATCAAGCAACCATCATTGCCGCTGATTCGTCAGGTTGGCGTAGTCATGGACGCACCTATTCTGAACAGCGTCACTCACCACTTGCAAGTATTAATGA
>CAJQNY010000093.1 GCA_905479805.1 uncultured Arenicella sp. | reverse complement strand
CCTGATGAAGAGCATCACGCTTGGGTTGTAGTCAATGAAGAAGCGATGGCAGATTAACTTCGAACACCATATCAGGCACGTTTTTTTAAGTTAATTAATATCCCATTAGTATGAAAAAAACCCCACAAGATGTATCTGCTTATAAAAAAACACCAATTTTTTCTCAAGACACAGTGCCTAAGGGTTTATTGAAAGACCATAATACCAAGGAGGGGGTTTGGGGTGTGATCGTGATTCTAGAAGGAGAGTTGGAATACACTATCCTAGAACCCGAAACAGAAGTAGTTATTTTGAATAAGGGGCTACACGGTGTTGTTGAGCCGACAATATTGCATCACATTAAGCCCGTAGGTGATGTTAGTTTCTACGTTGAGTTCTACCGTTAATCACTCAATTTACTTAAGATTTGCAGAGAAGCGGCCCAAGCGATGGCGAGGCCGATAGTGATTAAGATTGGGTCAGCATGGAAGGTTACCGCCCCTAAACGAATCCCCGCCCAGTAAGATAACACGCCACCCATTGCACCTAACACCGGCGCTAGAAGAGGGTGCTTATTAATCCAAGTGAGCGAGTGGTTGAGCGTGATTGAAAAGGCCATCCATAACAGGGCAATCCACAATGGTGTAATGAACTCGAACGGTACGGGTGTGCTGTATTTTATCCAACCTAAATGGATCCAAGTTGAATCGACAATAAGCGCAAGCACCAGGCTGGCAAAGAGAAGCTTGAGATCACTCTTGGCGCGGCGTGACGGACGTAATTGGAATATGGCCAGTGCGCTGAATGACAGAATGGCCGGCCAAATCACACCTTTTGCGCCACCTATGACGCAGGCGAACCAACATATTTGAAAGAGTGTTGCGTTAACAACAAAATTAATGCGTTCTGGAGACATGTCTGAAGTCGGCCTAAGCGCGAGAGGGTGCTTAGATCCATCTATTGATCCTTGTTCTACGAAAGAGCTCTGAACTGCTTATAGCTCTCCTATTTCTTGCTCTGCTATTTACCTCTTTTCTTAGGAGGTCTGATCCACTTATCTTTACGCTTTAATATATTTAAACGGTTAAGTAAGCCTTTTTCCTTCTGTGTGGGTTCGGTAATCACGGTGCCGCCGTGTTGCCTATCTTCCGTGCTGGGTTCAAGTGTTTGAACATTGGTAAGATCTACGTCGCCTTGTAAGGCAACCAACTTATCGCCATCGAAGAGGGCGGTTACTAGGCGCTTTGATGTCTCTTTCTTGCGTTGATCAATCTTAGAATAGAAGTAATCCCAGCGCTCTTCATTAAACGGGTCGATCACCATCGGTGTGCCCAAAATGAACAGCACTTCCTGTTTGCTCATGCCGTATCTGATTTCTTTAAGGTCGGCATTATTGAGTATGTTGCCTTGTTGAACATCAGGCTGGTACGGACGAATACACGCCGTCATCAATAGTGAAGTAGCACCGATGATGAGAAGAGTTTTTACGTATGATTGAATTCTAAGCATAGTTCAAATTGTTGTTCTTTTAGTTTGAGTCGTATGGGCTAAATTATTACCCTATGCGCGACTAGCAGGCAGATATTAACCTATTTTAGTTCTAATAAAACGGCGATTTCGTCACAGTTAAGGAATTTGTAACAGTTTACGCAAATACCCCAAATTTTTTCTGGGAAGATCTCCTTGCTCACGGTTTTGAAACCCAGCTTATGGAAAAATTCAGGTACGTAAGTAAGCGCCATTAAGCGGCCCACTTTGCGTTGCTTAGCCTCTTCAATTAAGTTCTCCACAATGATTCGGCCCAAGCCTAAACCTTTGCTCTGTTCGCTAACCATCAAACTTCGTATTTCGGCAAGCTCTTCTGTGAAATGCTCTAAAGAACCGCACGCAAGTATTTGTTTTTTATCAACTATAACGCGAAAGTGGTGGATGTTGGAGTTTAGGTCTTCGATCGTCCGTGGCAGCAGATCACCCATACCGGCATAGTGTTTTAACAAGCTGTGGATACTAGGAATATCTTCCAATACGGCAGGGCGGACTTGGTATTTAATTATTCGAGTTTGGTCGGCTGCTTGGGTCATCGGTCAATTATCGCATTCAGGAGGCGCATGAAAAAGCTAAATGTGGCTTAGTAAGGCCTGCTTTTTGTTGCTTAGGTCTTGGTTAGTTAGATCCTATTAGTTAAACCGTGTTTGCTTACTCTTTTAAGAGGCCGCTTGTTTAGCGGATTTAGAAGAATCCAGCATCTCTTGGGCATGTGCTCGGGTACGGTCTGTAATCTCAGCCCCACCTAACATCCTCGCTATCTCTTCGGTTCGAAGTTCGCTGTTTAGGCTGACCAGAGTGGAATAGGTTTCTGTCGAACTGCTGACTTTATCTACTGCCAGGTGGTGATTGCCTTGCGCGGCAACTTGAGGTAAATGGGTGATGCAGAGTACTTGGGCGTGATTGCCGAGGTCACGCAACCTTTTACCGACTATGCCTGCTACACGACCACCGACACCGACATCAACTTCATCAAACACTAAGCTTGGGGTGTGGGATTGCTGGCTGGTGATTACCTGTATCGCCAGACTTATCCTTGAGAGTTCGCCGCCCGAAGCGGTTTTTTGTAAGGGCTTCATTGGCATTCCATGGTTAGTACTTACCAAGAAATCGATAAAGTCGATGCCGTTCTCAGAAACAATAGGGTCGTCTGAAATCTGTGGCTCAACTAAAATTTCCAATGCCCCACCTTTCATACCTAGGTCTTGCATTTGTTCGGTGATCGCTGTGGATAGCTTCTCAGCGACTTCTTGGCGACGCTCTGAAACGTCGTTGGCAATCACGTAATACTGATCGTTTAATATTCGCAACTCTGCCTCTAGCTTCTCTGGCTGGGCATGCTGCTTTTCGAGGCGTTGGAACTCATCCTTTAGAGCTTGATGGCGGTCGACTAAATCGGCCTCAGTACAGCGATGCTTGCGAGCAAGATTGATCAGCGTATCAACACGTTGCACTACTTCTTGTAATCGCTCTGGATCCATTTCAATCTTTGCAAGACTGGAATCCATATTGCCTTGAGCTTCTTCAATTTGCGCCAGAGCTGAGTTAAGTAATTCCAAACTGGGTGCCAGGCTTGCGTCAAACTCTACCAGCTCGCTCAGGTTGTTTATCTGTTTGCCCAGGTCCGCGCTTACATTGTTCACTTCATTGTGAAATAGGCTGTCGCTGGCTTGTTTGATGCCTTCAATCAACTCCTTAGCATTGCTTAACAGTGATTGGTTCTGTGTTAGCTCTTCAAACTCCCCTGGCTCAATATTCGCTTCGTCCAGTTCGTTTAGTTGGAATGACATAAGCTCCATGCGATCAGCATTATCGGAGTTGCGGCCTGTTATTGAAGAGAGTTCTCGGTCGATGCGATGAATTTGGCCAGTGAGTTTTGCCATCTCAAGCAACTTGTCATGATGTCCTGCAAATTGGTCAACTATTTGTCGTTGTGTTTGCTTGCGCAATAACGACTGGTGTTCATGCTGGCCGTGCAAATCAACCAACATTAGTCCCAATTCTTTTAGGCTGGCAAGCGTGGAAGGCTGATCATTGATGTAACATTTTGTTGGCTTGTTAACACGAACAATACGGCGGATCAGACAATAGTCATCAGCTTCAGTGCTTTCATCGCCTTCATTGCTGCTGCTTGGGGCTTTAAGATCTTTGAGCTCCAACCAATTTTTGACGCCTGAAAGCTTGCTTATGTCGAAGAGGGCACTGATTTCACATTGCTCTTCACCATGGCGGATCATGTCAGTCTCTGCGCGCGACCCAAGTAACAGGTTTAAAGCGCCTAGTACGATGGACTTGCCGGCACCGGTCTCGCCAGTCACCACAGTGAGTCCGTCATCGATTTCAATTTCTAATTGTTTGATGATCGCAAAATTGCGAATATTTAGTTCTCTAAGGGCCATAGAATTCTCCTAGTCAGCTTGCTCTAAACAAGTTTAGAAACCGACTATTGGTTTCTTTTGTTGACTGCTCATATTGATTTCTTATATCGGCTCTCATTTACCCTGAGCGCCGCCCCAACCCAATTTTGCCCGTAACATGGCAAAGTAATTATAGTTTTCAGTGTGTGCTAGTTTTACTGAATGCTTTGAACGTGTGATCTGCACTATCTCATTACCCACAAGATTACAGCCGATCAACCCGTCGGCCGATACATGTGCACAATTCTCGGTTCGATTGTGAATGGTGAGTTCTATTTTAGCATCGGCTGGCAGCCCAATCGGTCGGTTCGACAAAGTGTGCGGTGATACTGGCACCATGGAAATCACGTCCAACCCAGGGTGCATGATTGCGCCGCCAGCGGATAAGGCATAGGCGGTTGATCCCGTTGGCGTTGATAGAATGACGCCATCTGAGCGTGCTGCTGTCACAAACTGTTGATTAACGTGTGCTTGCCAGCTAATTAATTTCTCTAACGCATGTTTGCCTATCACCACGTCATTTAGTGCTGATTGAGAATAGAGCACCTCACCATCACGTAACACGTTTACTTCTAACATCATGCGTTCTTCAATATGAAAGTCACCAGCCAAAATAGCATCTACTTCATCGATCATATCGGCCTGAGGAATGTCGGTTAAGAAACCAAGCCGCCCAAGGTTTATGCCGACCGTGGGGACCGAAAATTTGGCCATGCTGCGTGCAACGTGGAGTAGGGTACCGTCACCACCGATGACAATAGCAAGGTCAATTTCCTTAACCAAATCTTGATCAAGCACCTCTTGCTTGAGGTGTTGAGTGATCTCAGTAGCCGTGGTAGACCCTAATTTAACTTCGACACCTTTATTCTCAAGGTGCTCGGTTAATTTCTTTAAGGGCTTTTCAATGCTGGCATCACGGTATTTGCCAAACACACCAATTGTTTTAAACATGCATAAATTCATTTATCATGGAGGACTCTAGATTGTCGCTACTAGCTGATGATTTGTCCAGCTAGTTTTCA
>CAJQNY010000092.1 GCA_905479805.1 uncultured Arenicella sp. | reverse complement strand
GGATCATGGAGAATTAAGCCACTTCCTGGCCGCTGGGTTGGAAGCTGGCAATACGGCTCAAGAAAAAGCCAATACGGTTCAAGAAATAGGCGACCTTTTGAATGCTGGCTACCAACGCTCTGAGAGCGATATAACAGTAGCGGATTTGACAGGCATAGCAACACAAGACATCAAGATTGCATCTTTGGTACTCGAACAAGCGTAAGCTGTTAATTGTCTTATTGGGCGTTATTTATCGACGGTGACAGTATTGTTTTGTAACGACGGCGTGGCTAAGGAGATATTCGAACGCTTGGATTCGGCAAGAATGTAAGCGCGGAACAGCTGCCGTATTGATAGCAACTTTTTAACGTCCTTGATGTAATAGTAAACCGCCCAAGTTACCGCATAATCGCCCGTATCGTGAACGCGTATTTCCGGTTCATATTGTTCTTCACGCGCAGTTTCCGAACTATCAATTTCTGCGAAAGCACGCTCGATCATTTGTTTTACTACGTCCTCACTATGCGCGTAGTCGATATTGAAGAACAATACTTCCCGCAGGCCACGTGCCGAGGCAAAACGAGATAGATTCTGGATACCGTAATCGCGTAATCGGGCGTTCCTGATCATGATTCTGTGATTGTTAGTCAAATCAAGACATTCGGTGTGAAATAGCTTGGTTTTAAACACACTCGCGTTAACTTCTCGGCCATCCATATTAAATTGAATCACGTCGCCGTCTTCGCAAAAACGACTATTGAGAATTATCAATCCGCTAATAATGTCAGGAGCCCAAGCAGCTTGGGTCAATGCGAGTATCAGACCAATGATGCCAAGTGCACCACCCGCTTCCAATAAGGTTTCCAACCCGAGTATTTGCAGGCAAGAAATAATCGCGATCACGCCCATCATCACCGCCACGATTAAGCTTAAGCCTCGGGAAGAATAAGTGTCCGAGATAGTGGTCTTATCTTTATTGACTCGAAACTTACCAAAGCGCCGACGCACAAAGTAATTGACGATTTGCGTAATAAACACCGCAAAATAAATCACCATTAAGCACTGTGTCAGCTTGGTTACCCACGCGCTACGATCTCCCATGACCAGCACGTTGAAAAGCACAGCAAATATAATTAAAAAATTGAGTACGCGCATCATACTGATGCGTGCGGTGAGATTATCGTCGGTTGATAGCCATCGACAAATAGGTGAGGCCAGCAAAAGCAGAATCAGGCTAACGCCGATGATTAAGGTATCCATCGCTGTGAACGTGATGCCGCCAATCGTGACTGCATCTATAAACCCAAGTTTAGATTCTTCCATACTGAGGAATACTATAGGCTCTTAGCTCGCATAGCAAAACCCTTTATGCTTGCAGTTTTCAACCGAATGAGCCCGTATTCACCTCTCGAATGGTTGATATCCGAAGTTTTGCGACGCTCCGGTGCTAGTAATCAGAGTAGCTATTTGTATAATCATCCCTGATCTAAATTTACCGAGTCAATTTTGGAGCAAGTAACATGATAATAAGCATTCCAAAGGAATCCTACGCTGGTGAAAAGAGGGTGGCGTTAACCCCTGAATCAGCAGGACATATTATTAAACTGGGACATCAATTAAGAATTGAATCCGGTGCGGGTCAGCTCGCTGAGTTTAGTGATGCAGATTATACCGAAGCAGGGGTAGAAGTCGTTGACGGTGCCGCAATCTGGAATGATTCAGACATCATCATGAAGGTGCGTGGAGTCAATGCGGATGAAGTTGCAAAACTCTCTGCTGGCGTGACGTTGATTAGCTTTTTCTGGCCAGCCCAGAATGAAGAACTACTCAAGACCCTAGCTGATGCCAAGGTGAATGTTATCGCGATGGATTCAGTGCCGCGGATTTCTCGTTCGCAAAAGATGGATGCCTTGAGTTCGATGGCAAATATTGGCGGGTATCGCGCAATCGTCGAAGCAGCTAATCAGTTTGGACGTTTTTTTACTGGCCAAGTTACTGCAGCAGGTAAAGTACCACCAGCCAAGGTGATGGTCATTGGTGCTGGAGTTGCCGGTTTAGCCGCCATTGGCGCCGCCAAAAGTATGGGCGCCATCGTCAGAGCATTCGATACACGCCTTGAAGCCAAGGAGCAGGTTGAAAGCCTTGGTGCGGAATTCTTAGAGTTAGAATTTGAAGAAGATGGTTCTGGTGAAGGTGGTTATGCCAAAACGATGAGCAAAGAGTTCATTGATGCTGAAATGGCGATGTTTCGCGAACAAGCGAAAGAAATCGACATCATTGTGACCACAGCATTGATTCCTGGTCGCCCTGCGCCGGAATTGATCACCACCGATATGGTGGAGAGCATGAAGTCAGGTAGCGTCATTGTTGATTTGGCCGCTGAGCAAGGCGGCAATTGTAAGCTCTCTGTGGCGGATGAAATCATTAACCATAATGGTGTGAAGATTATTGGTTATACTGATTTGCCGAGTCGTTTGGCGACGCAAGCGTCTCAACTGTATTCAACTAACCTCAGACATATGTTGACTGATTTGACGCCAGACAAAGATGGCGTGATTAATATCAATATGGATGACGAGGTTATTCGTGGCTCGACCGTTACTAAAGATGGCGAAGTCACTTGGCCTGCACCGGCACCTAAATTATCGGCGGCTCCTAAAGCCGAAGTTAAACCTGCTCCGGCGATGCCTGAGCCGCCCGCAGAAATGAGCGCGGCCACCAAGGCAAAAATGACCTTTGGTGCAATGGGTGTGGCCATCGCGGCATTGCTTGGTATGGGCACGGTA
>CAJQNY010000091.1 GCA_905479805.1 uncultured Arenicella sp. | reverse complement strand
TGATTGCTGATGGCATGACTAGCTTACCGATGGCGAGTTCACAAGATCACAAGGCTCGTGATAACGGTGATCTTGGACCGAATACTGGTGGTATGGGGGCTTACTCTCCTGCTCCGGTGGTGACTGCCGAAGTGCACGACCTGATTATGCAGCAGGTGATTAATCCAACGGTGCAAGGAATGGCCTCTGAGGGGTGTTCATTTACCGGTTTTTTATATGCGGGTGTGATGGTTTCTCCTGAAGGTAAAATCAAAGTGTTGGAATTTAACGTGCGCTTCGGGGATCCTGAAACGCAGCCAATAATGATGCGATTGCAATCTGATCTTGTTGAATTGCTAGACCATGCATTGGATGGAAGTTTATCGGAAGCATCGATTGAGTGGGATGCTAGAGCAGCCTTAGGAGTGGTTCTTGTCGCTGGTGGATACCCTAATGATTATGCGAAAGGAATGGTCATTAGTGGTTTACCTGCAAAGGCTGCTGAAGACGCAAAGATTTTTCATGCTGGCGCATCACTCAGTGGCGAAGATGTACTGACGTCGGGCGGTAGGGTTCTGTGCGCCGTTGGTTTAGGCGATACAGTCACTGCCGCGCAGGAAAAAGCTTATGCATTGACTGCTAAGATTTCTTGGGATAACGTTTATTATCGAAACGATATTGGCTATCGTGCGATAGCGCGCGAAGCGATTTAACTTGGGTTGCTTTTATCGCTGGTTTTGAAGAGCTTAGCTCTGGTGTAACGAAATATTACATCAGAGCTGATCAGTACTATTGCAGCAATCACACCATAATCGTGTGCTTCGGTAACAACACGCGCTTCGATTAAGGCTGAGTTGTCTTGAATTGGGCCAAACCAGTGGTCGTAAGAGACCTTGCCAATAATTAATGCGAAAGTACCGACACCGATCAGGTAATCGTTGCTTTTCAGGGCGGAATAAGCCCCAATGAGGTAAAGGCCATAAATCGCTCCGGAAAGTCCGGCATACCAAAGTATTGTAGGTTCCCTAAGGTGTAAACAAATGCCGACAGCTAAAGCTAATAAAAATAAATTTATGGTAAACGTTTTAAAATTTATAGTGGTATAAAATAGAAATGCAAATAACCAAACGCTGCTGATGTTAAGAAGATAGTGTGGCCAGTTCGTATGAACCAATTGTGATGTGAAAATGCGCCAGACTTCTCCTTGAGCAACAGCATCTCTTATATAAATTAATTGTGGTTGCCAAAACTGTAGTAAAAAACTCAGCAAAGAGACCGCTAGTACTGTTATTAGTAGTTTCAAGTTCATTTGTTTGGTTAAGCGTGACAAGTGTGGCAAAATTAATAAATAAATCATTAAACAATAACAGGTTTAAATATATGCGAACAAGAAACATGCGCAGCCTTTCTTTACAAAAGGGTTTCACACTGCTTGAGATAATAGTGGTTGTTACTATCATTGCTATTATTGGGGCTATTGTTGCGCCAAATATTATTGATAAATTCTCGGGCGTACAAGCAGATGCGGCCAGAATCGAGATCAAGAATATTAAGAGTACATTGGGTTTTTATAAGCTGGATAATTTCAACCTACCCAGTACAGAACAAGGCTTAGAAGCTTTAGTGAGCAAGCCTAGCGGTTCTCCAGAGCCTAGCAATCGATGGAAGAAGCAATTGGATAAAGTCCCTGTAGATCCATGGGGTAATCCTTATCAGTACTTGAACCCTGGAACTCACGAAGACTTTGATATTTTCTCATTTGGTCCTGATGGGCGTAAAAGTGATGACGATATTGGAAGCTGGCAGCTAAAGTAGCGATTATTAAAATGCCTTTTCCTGAAAGCTATAAAAAAAATAAGGGATTCACTTTGCTAGAAGTGATGGTCGTCATTGCAATGATGGCTATATTAACTGCATTTGTTGTTCCTTATCTTCCCGGAGATCGGGCTGAGCAAATGCAGGCAGGGGCAGATCGTTTTCGATCAAAGATAGTTTATGCTCAAACACAAGCCATCTTGCAATCACAGGATTTGGGTTTGATTGTAGATGATGAGAGTTACAAGTTTGTTCAGCGAGTAGATTCTGGATGGGTGGAATTTGAGGAAGAGCCGCTAGTAGCGAATCCTATTGAAGAGATCTTTAAACATCGAATCTTGATAGAAGATGTTGAATATTTTCCTGAGATTTCAGATGACCCAGAGGAAATTAAGCCTGCCGTTTTATTTTACTCTAGTGGAGAAATGAGCCCTTTTAAATATCAATTAGCACTTTCAGAGCAGCAATATTTAAGCCTTGAATTTGACCCGCTTGGCGAGTTTAAGCAGGAGTCTTTTAATGAGGAGTAACCTTAAAACTTCTAAGGGGCGAGATTCAGGGTTCACGCTCATTGAAGTGCTTATTGCATTATTGATTGTTGCAACAGCGTTAGGCACCGCCGCCAAAGTAACGATTGGTGCAGCCTCAAATGGGTCAGCGTTGGCCGATCGAACTGCTGCGCAATGGGTGGGATTGAATCAGTTGTCTACTTTGAAATTGAGGCGGCAATTTCCTGTTCGAGCTGAAAGTGGAAAAGAGGAGATGATGTCTCGCACATGGATCTGGCGGCAATCTGCTGAAGCAACGCCAGATGATTACGTTTTAAAAGTAACGATCGATGTTCGTTTGGAAGATGCAGATGAAGACGAA
>CAJQNY010000090.1 GCA_905479805.1 uncultured Arenicella sp. | reverse complement strand
TGCAAAAACTACAGCGATGGTTACAGCCTTCTGAAATCTTCAGGTAGGCATAGTGTCTCGGCGTGAGTTTAACGCCCTGTGGAGGCACTAAGTCAATGCGATGGTCATATTTTTTTTCGTAGGGGAAGTGCTGCTTAACTGCGCCGACCACTTGCTCATAAGCGTGCGGGCCTGAGACATCCAAGACATTTGGGTGCACATCAGTAATATCTGACTCGGTAGCACCCATGCATCCTGTGACCACGACTTTGCCATTTTTGTTTAAGGCTTCGCCAATAGTATCGAGAGACTCTTGTTTGGCGGCATCAATAAAGCCACAGGTGTTGACCACGACCATATCCGCATCGTCATAACTCGGCACAATTTCATAACCATCAACACGGAGTTGGGTAAGGATGCGTTCTGAGTCAACCAGGGCTTTTGGGCAGCCTAGACTAATAAATCCTATTTTTGGAGCAGGCATGTGTAATTTTCCAATGGTGTGCTAGATATGAAGCGATATGTTAATGCGGCGGATTATAGCCTAATCAGCTTTGACTTGGTGCTAGAACTGATTGAAAACTGGGGGGTGTTGGCATAGTCTTTCTGGTGAGAGTACTTGATTCAGAATATATTGAAGGTATCCGTAAACCAAGGAGCCTCAAATCAAGTATAAAAGACCCCTGCAAGACTTGAAGCGTTTATGCGACAACGCCGACGCATGCTTCAAGACCTCCCCTTCGGGGCTTTCAAGCGAGCACACACTCCGCGTTATTGTTTTTTTCCGTGACTAGTCATGCCTGCAAAACAATGCCTTGATTGTGAACTCGCTTGGAAGCCAGAGATCATTTAAACTTGATTAGAGGCTCCCTAAGCGATTATGGTGCTTATATTAAGAATAACGGCCTAAATATCTGAGCCAACAGGAGAAACCCAATGAGTGCAGTTTTGGAAAACGACGCGAGTGATAAGCGCTTGTTCGTCCGTTTGTTGCTTAAACTAACTTTTTATTATGTTGTGTTGTTTGGCGCGCTGTTTATTCTCATCAAGTCAGTGCCATCCGTCATGGATATCTTGCCGCTGGGTGGCGTTGGTGATTTATCAGGAACGTCTGAACTGGAAATTAATCAAATCGAAGAGGCACTATTGAGCGGTGATTTCGATAGTGAGGAATTTAACAGTATTAATGGTGAGGATATTTCTTCAAGGTTTCTCTTCGAGGATGCGCGTTTTCTGTTCTTTTCTATGTTGGGCAGCTTATTATTGATGCTCCCTGTGTCATGGGTTTATAAGGCTATCCACCGCAATGGTGAGCATGATCATTCCTTAGATGAAACGACATTGATCCTGCCATCAGTGGTAGCAGGTATCGTGATGGTGGTACAGCATAGTCTGGCTTTAGCGTTTAGTTTGGCCGGTATCGTGGCCGGCGTGCAGTTTAGGCGTGCGTTGAGCGACACCTTTGATACCTTGTTTATTTTTGTCTCGATAGCGGTGGGCATTGCCGCAGGAATTAAGGCACTCGATATCGCGGTGGTGCTTACGGTGTTTTTCAACTATGCCGCTTTGTTTGTGTGTGTCTTTGGTGATGGTTTGGAATCACAGCATACTGCCCAAAGAAAGCGTGATAAGGCGGAAGGAAAGGCAGCGGCCAAGGTCGCACGTACTGAGTCCAAAGAGGTCGGGGTTGAGGCTAGCAATGACTAAGTTAGCGCGTGGACTCCTAATCCTTATTCTAGTATCCGCATGCTCGTCTGTGAGTCATGTTAATGCTGACTCAAGCCAAACAGCAACCACGGATAATAGAATTGTTGCGATAGGTGACATCCACGGTGACTATCAACAGTTTGTGAAATTATTGAGACTTACTGGCTTGGTGGATAAGCGTAATCGCTGGGTAGGGGGAGACAGTCACTTAGTACAGCTGGGTGATATTCCTGATAGAGGCCCGGATACGCGGAAGGCAATGGACTTACTCATGAAGCTTGAAAAGTCTGTTACCAAGAAAGGTGGTGCCGTTACGGTATTGATTGGCAATCATGAAGCTATGATGATGACCAATGACCTGCGTTTTGTGACTCCTGGTGAATATGCCGCCTTCAAGGACAAAAATTCAAAAGTGCGCCGAAATGCTTATTATCAACGAACTGTCGAGCACCTTAAAAACACGCTTAGCGAAGATGAGCTGCCGATATTTGACAAAGCATATCGTAAAAAATGGAATAGTGAGCATCCTTTAGGCTACGTTGAGCATCGGCTAGCGTGGTCACCTGCAGGCAAGTACGGTAAATGGGTATTATCACACTCAGCCGTTGCTAAAGTGGGCCGCAGTCTATTTGTGCACGGAGGGCTATCGCCTGAATTTTCCCATCTCAGTTTGTCGGAAATAAACACGCGAGCGCGTACCGAATTGATCGACCCTGCTTCACTAAGGGGTGATTCCGTCATTGAATCAGAAAATGGGCCTCTGTGGTATCGGGGCTGGGCCAGAGGCGCGCAAACGCAGGATAATTACGCGAAATTGGAAAGCGTGCTGAATGCCTATGACGTAGACCGAATGGTGATTGGGCACACCCCGAGTTTACCCATTGTGTTGCCGAGGTTTGGTGGCAAGGTATTAATGGTTGATGTGGGTTTATCCGCGCATTATGGCCACGGCTACTCTGCGTTGGAAATTGTGGATGATAAAGTAACTTCATTGATTGGAGATGAGCGGTTGAACATCAGCTTCGGTAAAGAAAGCTTGCGTCGTTATTTCGAGCAGGCGCAAGGTTTGGTGGGCGGAGCCAAGATTCAAGCTTACTTAAATACAGAGCAAAAGAAGTTGGAGAAAGCTCTCCTTATTGAGAGAGCTGATTCATTAAAAGCTGATGCAGCTAATTAGGAAGGCATCCAGTAGTGATGGAGGAGGTTTTCAGTTAACCCGATACTACTTTACCTCGACAACGACCTATAACCTCCTTCTCTACACGCGCTGGCGTTTCTATCAACGTAAAATACTTCTCAACATAGGCCAATGTTTTTCGTTTAGTGCCTGCGGTAATTAATTCACTTTGCTCTATCACGTTGTTGATTTCAGATTTCTTGCTCACAAAGCGCTTGATAGCATCTTGAAAACGTTGCTCATCTTTGCACCATCCAGTGAAGTAGCGCTTGCGAACAGTTTTAATTGGATACTGTGCAGCTGGTGTCGCGTACGGGGCGTTTACGAATCCAGACACATCAAAATCATAGGGTACTGGAATTAACTGGTCAGACGATTCCTTGGTACTGATAAGTCTAGTGTTGTGACAGCAGGGCGTTCCAGGGCGGCTTGTCAGTGTTGAATAATCAGTATTAGAAATGAGTAATTGAAAGAGTTCTAACAGAGCGGTTTGCCCTAGGTCCATCTGTGATCGTTTTGCCTTGCTGACATTAGCAGGTACTCGCCCGCTGCGTTTTGCCATGTCTTTGACATCTTCGATAACGAATGCTTTTGCTGACCAAGGCTTTTTCTTTTGATCAGAATCCATGTAACTGAGATCAATAAGCCTAGTCTTGAAATGATGGTCGCTCACCGTTTCCCATATTTGATAGGCTAGGTACTCTAGGCCGATTAGTTCTTTAAATGCCATTGCCGACTCACAAGGAGCGACCAATTTAAGCTTGTTTTGCCCAGCGAAGACGCTCTTCTTAGTCGCCTTTTTATTGAAGTTTAGACGCAATGGAGGGTGTTTGCAGTTTAGGCGCCTGAAATTACCTCTGGTTTTGATCTTAGTCGGAATTTTGACATTCGTTCCTTGATCATCTTTGTAACTCAGACTGCCATCAAAATAGATGCGTACATCTTTCTTGCGTTGTTTGTAAGTGCTGCTAATCGGCGCATTCAATACCGCCGTTATGGGCGTATTGCTGGTAAATAGAGGCTTTGGCTTTTTGGCTACAGCGTTGGCCCCAACAAAAGATGTCCCCATCAATAAGCTGAGCACACTCACTATGATCACTTTTTTCATTCTAAACCCCATCCAATTGCTATCTAAACTGCGTCTAACATCTCGGAGCGGCCAGCTATCCAAACCAGCACGCTAATTTTTCTTAAGTTGCAATGCAAATCATGTTTGCTTTGGACACCATAAATAGCTAAAAGAGTAAAATCAATCCTCTCAATAGGGTGATTTTGATCTCATGCACTAAGTTAATGCTGTTTTGCGTAGTCTGCAGTGAATTTAATTGGCATAATCTCGCCGATGAAATTTGCACTACACAATACTGATGGGCAGGCTCGACGAGCCACCCTTTCTTTCCCGAGAGGTGAGATACAAACCCCTATCTTCATGCCAGTTGGAACGTCGGCTACGGTTAAAGCGGTGACGCCGCAAGAGTTGGAAGAGGTGGGCGCCCAGATCGTGTTAGGCAACACCTTTCATCTCATGTTGCGTCCCGGTACTGATGTGATTCAGGCGCACGGAGATCTGCATGATTTTATGCAATGGCAGAAGCCGATACTGACAGATTCCGGTGGGTTCCAAGTTTGGTCCTTAGCGAAGTTACGTAAGATCTCGGAAAAGGGCGTGACCTTTCGTTCGCCAATCGATGGTAGCAAAAAGTTCCTTGGCCCTGAAGAAGCGATCGATATCCAGCGAAAACTCGGATCCGATATTGTCATGATATTCGATGAGTGCACTCCCTATCCTGCAACGGAGCAGGAAGTGCGAAGCTCGATGGAGCTTTCCCTGCGTTGGGCAAAGCGGAGCAAGGAGGCACATGGCAATAGTGAGTCCGCTCTGTTTGGCATTATCCAGGGTGGTATGTATGAGCACCTACGTGATGAGTCACTTGCCGGTCTTCAGGGTATTGGCTTTGACGGTTATGCAATCGGTGGTCTGTCAGTGGGTGAACCGGCTGAAGAAATGTATAAGGTATTAAAACACCTCACGCCCAAACTGCCTGAAGATGCGCCACGGTATTTAATGGGCGTAGGAACGCCTGAAAACCTGGTAACAGCGGTACATTATGGAATTGATATGTTTGATTGTGTGTTGCCTACTCGTAATGCGCGAAATGGGTGGTTGTACACGACTGATGGGATTGTCAAAATCCGCAATGCGAAATATGAAATGGATACGCGACCCATCGATGAGAGCTGTGAATGTGGTACTTGTAAACAATTCTCACGGTCTTATATTAAACATCTGTTGAAGACAAATGAGATACTAGGTGCGCGATTAGCGACGGTACATAACCTGCATTTTTTCTTAAATTTAATGGAAAGAATGAGAACGGCGATCGCAGGCAACGATTTTACTGAATTTAAGGGGAATTTCTTCGAACAACGAAGTCAAAAAGACCCTACTGTGGCATAATCTTGCGCCTAATTATTTCAAATTAACAAAGCAATTTGAGGATCTTATGAATTTTTTTATTTCTGATGCAATGGCACAAAGTGCTGGTGCTGGCGGTGCCGGCGGCCTGATGAGTTTTTTACCAATGATCGCCTTGTTCGTGATCTTTTATTTTTTGTTGATTCGACCACAACAAAAAAGACAAAAAGATCACAAGGAAATGGTGGCAGGACTGACCAAGGGTGATGAAGTTGTCACTATGGGCGGCATACTGGGTAAGATTGTCGCGGTTGATGAGAACTTTATTACTGTAAACGTGGCCAAAGATACGGATGTACGTGTTCAGAAAGTATCCGTTCAAGCAATGATGCCAAAAGGAACGGTGAAATAGAGTCAGCCTCTTTTTCAATTACAAACATTAATATTATTTTTAACATACCGCTTAGAACTCTACGAATGTGTGAACGTCTGAGTTAAGCCATACTGACTTTCTAATGAATAAAAATCCTACTTGGAAGTATCTTCTACTCATAATGCTCGTGAGTTTTGGCGTGATTTATGCTAGTCCAAACTTATACGTTGCTGAACCTGGTGTGCAAGTGATCGGCGTCCGTAATGCAGAGGTTAATGAACAAACCGTCGGGCAGATTAGTCGGACATTGGAAGGTGAGGGCATAAGCGCAAAATCCATCGAATTGAATTTTGATACGATCAAGGCACGCTTTTCTTCCGAACAGGAGCAATCCATTGCCAGAGATGCGTTAAAAGAAGAGTTAGGCAGTGCGTATGGTGTTGCTCTCGCCGACATGCCTACCACGCCGAGTTGGCTGGCGAATATGGGGGCAGCGCCGATGTATCTTGGTTTGGATTTAAGAGGCGGTGTTCATTTTTTGCTTCAAGTCGACATGCTAGAAGCACAAAAAAAGGTTGAAGAGAATTACGAAGATGACCTTAAAAAAACGTTTCAAGAAGACAATATTCGATATGTCAGCGTGCGCTTAGGTAAAACTAATGTCATTGAGTCGAAATTTAAGTCCGAAGAGGATCGTCTAAAAGCCTTACGTCTAATCGAAGTCAATTATCCTGACCTTTCGAGTCTTGAGGCTGATGCAAGTGGCCGATTCCTCGTTCGCTCAAGGTTATCTGAAACCGCCGTGTCAGCCTTGCGAAAGGCCGCTGTCAAAAAGAATATTACCGCGTTACGCAACCGTATTGACCAATTGGGCGTATCTGAGCCTGTTATTCAGCAGCAGGGCGTAGATCGAATCGTGGTTCAGCTTCCTGGCGTTCAAGATCCAGCAGAAGCTAAGAAAATACTAGGTAAAACAGCCACCTTGGAAGTGCGCTTGGTTGATGAGACGAATGACTTGTCTTCCTCCATCAACGGGCGAGTCCCAGTGGGATCAAAGCGTTATTTTTACCGTAACGGTGCACCGATTCTACTAAAAAAGCGATTAATTCTATCTGGCGAGAACATTGTTGATGCTGCCGCAGGCTTTGATTCTCAAAGTGGCGGCCCTACAGTTAATATCAAACTGGATGCCAAAGGTGGAAGTATTTGGAGCAAGGTTACTGGTCAGAACATCAATAAAAGGATGGCGGTTGTCTATGTGGAGAATTCGACTACGACCAAAATTGATGCTGACGGCAATGAAAAACTTGTGCGCAGTAAAGTAGAAGAAGTGATTACTGCACCGGTTATTAGAGGTCAGCTGGGTAAGAGTTTTCAAATCACCGGCGTAGAGAGTAAAGAATCACAAGAATTAGCGCTTCTTTTGCGAGCAGGCTCTTTGGCAGCACCTGTTTATATTGTTGAAGAGCGCACCATCGGCCCGAGTATGGGCGCCGAAAACATTGAGAAAGGATTCAAGTCAGTGCTTTATGGCTTTATAGCCGTTCTGATATTCATGATTATTTTCTATCGCGTGTTCGGCACGGTCGCTAGTTTTGCATTAGTGTTGAACTTAGTGATTATTGTTGGCGTGTTGTCATTATTGCAAGCTACTCTGACACTTCCTGGCGTGGCTGGGATGGTGTTGACAGTAGGCATGGCTGTGGATGCGAATGTATTGATTTTTGAACGCATACGTGAAGAGCTTAGGGCTGGTAACTCTCCGCAGATGGCCATTCACCGTGGTTACGATAATGCGTTTTCAACGATTATCGATGCCAACTTAACAACCTTGATAGCAGCACTTGTACTGTTTAATTTTGGTACAGGGCCAATTCAGGGATTTGCAATTACCTTGAGTATCGGAATTGTGACTTCGATGATTACCGCTATTTTTGTATCGCGAATACTAGTCAACTTAGTGTATGGCAACCGTCGCTTAGACGGTTTCTCAATCTAATCGGTAGAGTGCACATTTTAACCGTGCCGCTTTAAAGAAAATTCAAATCAAATACCATTTAGGACTGCCAATTTACGTAGCCATAATTTATTACGTAGAAAAGAATAGTCTTTAATTAAAATCCGCAGCAAAACTATGCAACTATTTAAAAAAGAAACGACCATCAATTTTATCGGCAGTCGAAAAATAGCATTAGTATTTTCGCTATTGTTACTACTGGCTGGTGTTTATTCATTGAGTACCCAAGGTCTGAACTATGGCATTGATTTCACCGGCGGAACAAAAATTGAACTGGCCTATGATAAAGATGTTGATCTAACGGTAATAAGACAATCATTGGAATCCAAAGGCTACGGCGATGCAGTCGTTCAGTTGTTTGGTTCGACTAAAGACGTCCTAATTCGCATTCCTCTTTCTAGCGAGAATAGCAGCGCAGACGTAAGCACTGAAATTGTAAGCTTGCTGAATGCTGGCCTAGATGAAAAAGCTGATGTTAGGAGTGTCGAATTCGTGGGCCCCCAGTTTGGGCAAGAATTGTTTGAGAAGGGTATTTTAGCCTTAGTTTACGCCCTAATTGGCGTAATGATTTACGTCGCTTTTCGATTCGAATGGAAATTTTCTTTAGGCTCTGTTGCAGCCTTGATTCATGACGTGCTGATTACAGTTGGGTTGTTTTCGCTGATAAGCTTGGAGTTCACTCTGCCGGTTTTAGCGGCATTGTTGGCGGTGATTGGTTATTCGCTCAACGACACTATCGTCGTTTTTGATCGTATTCGCGAAAATTTTCGCAAACTAAGAGATGTTGATACAGAAGAAACAATGAATGTATCAATCAACCAAACTCTGCCACGGACTATCCTGACATCGTTGACTACCTTATTGGTATTGTTTGCGCTTTATTTTTACGGTGGTGAAGCTCTTAATGGTTTTGCAGCCACATTGATCATCGGTGTGTTGATTGGTACTTATTCATCGATTTTTATTGCTAGTCCGACAGTTCTTGCTTTGGGTGCGAAAGCTGAAGATTTGATTGTCGAGGAGATTGAGAAAGAAGGCGCTGAATTTGACGGAGATCAACTGCCCTAGTGCTGGGTGAGAGCGACTTTATATATGGACTAATAAAAGTTAGAGATTTCCCTCATTTATGTCTCGTTTTGAACTAACAACGCCGCCTATAAGTTGTTTTTATTCAATTAAGAAGAGCAAGCTATGCAGCTCAAGATACGCTACTCAGGAAGCATTGCTTCACGCATTTTTGTTTCAGCACACTTGTTTCAGTAAAAGGGCAATTGGATTTAGGCACGAATGCAGCTAAGCGCTGCGCCAAATATTCCTACAACACATTAAGAACTTAATATTGAGAGATAGTTATTATGTTTACCAAGAACGACACTATAGCGAGCAATGACCCTGAACTTTGGCAGGCCGTTGTTGATGAAAACAGGCGTCAAGAAGAGCATATTGAGCTCATTGCCTCAGAAAATTATGCTAGCCCAGCGGTGATGCAAGCTCAAGGGACCAAGCTTACGAATAAGTATGCAGAGGGTTACCCAGGTAAACGTTATTACGGTGGCTGTGCCTATGTGGATGTTGCCGAGGATTTGGCAATCTCACGCCTTAAAGAATTGTTTGGTGCTGATTATGCAAACGTTCAGCCACACTCAGGTTCACAAGCAAACGCGGCGGTCTTTCAGGCCGTATTAAACCCTGGAGATACAGTGCTTGGCATGAGTTTGGATCATGGTGGTCATTTGACTCATGGTGCAAAAATCAATTTTTCAGGCCGTTTATATAACTCTGTGCAGTACGGCCTAGTTGAAGCGACCGGTGAAATTGACTATGACCAAGTTGAAGCGCTTGCCGTAGAGCATCAGCCCAAGATGATTATTGCTGGGTTTAGCGCGTACTCACGAGTTGTTGATTGGCAGAGGTTTCGTGAGATTTCAGATAAAGTAGGCGCTGTGATGATGTGCGATATAGCGCATGTTGCAGGTTTGATTGCTGCCGGTGTATATCCAAGCCCAGTAAACATAGCCGATGTTTGCACCAGTACTACGCATAAGACCTTGCGCGGTCCACGTGGCGGCATAATTATGGCGAAGTCGAATCCCGATCTGGAAAAGGCGCTTAATTCGAGAGTTTTTCCTGGTACTCAGGGTGGGCCGCTCATGCATGTCATTGCGGCTAAAGCCGTTGCATTTAAAGAGGCACTTTCTCCCGAATTCAAAGACTATCAGCAACGCGTTTTGGAAAATTCACGAGTTTTGGCAAATGGCTTGCTCGCACGTGGTTATGGCGCAGTATCTGGTGGCACCGACAACCACCTAAGTTTGATTAGTCTGGTGTCTAAAGGGCTCACTGGAAAAGCGGCTGAGTCGGCACTGGGTACGGCAAATATCACTGTCAATAAGAATAGTGTGCCGAGTGATCCACAAAGCCCGTTTGTTACCAGCGGTATCCGTATAGGGACACCTGCGATTACGACGCGCGGTTTTGGTATTGCTGAAACAGAAAAGCTGGTGACTTGGATGGCCGATGTGATGGATAGCTTGGCAGAGAATGGCGGTTCAGAAGCGGCGGAAGAAGTGACAAGTCGAGTCAAGTCGGAAGTGTTGGAGCTTTGTGCGCAATTTCCAGTTTATGATTATTCTGACTAGTAATGCGCTACACTTCTTTAATAAGCGACACTTATTTAATGCGCGACACTTGGTAAAACCTAACAGAGCCTATGCGTTGTCCTTTTTGTCAGAATGAAGATACTAGAGTGGTCGATTCTCGCCTAAGCGAGGATCGAGACGCGGTGCGTCGTCGACGCGGCTGCGAAGCCTGTGGCGAACGGTTTAGTACTTTAGAAGAAGCAAACCTGAAGTTGCCTTTTGTGGTTAAGTCTAATGGCGATCGTGAGCATTACGACGAATCAAAACTTGCTCGTGGTTTGGAGCGGTCGTTGGAAAAACGACCGGTTGAATCAGACCAGATCGAGCAAATTTTACATCGAATTAAACGCAATCTTCTGACCTGTGGAGAGAGAGAAATAAATGCACGCGATATTGGTGAGTTGGTGATGAATGAGCTGAGGGAAGTTGATCAAGTTGCCTATGTTCGATTTGCTTCTGTTTATCGATCGTTTCAGGATGTCGATGCGTTTAGCGCGGAAATTAAGCGACTCCAAGCAGAAACACTGCGTGGTCGAAGGGCAAACCGCGAAAAGGAATTAGACAAACTAGAGTCATAATGTTTTTCTTAATCACGTAAAGTAGTTGTATGAGCCGTTCCCCTAAAGATAATGCGCAAATAGTTGAGAATAGTGCTCATGGCTGTCAAAATAGTGCTCATGGCTATATGCAGCGCGTATTAGAGTTAGCAGCTCAAGGGAATGCTACGACTGACCCGAACCCCCGAGTCGGCTGCGTATTAGTTAAAGGTGACGAGATTGTTGGTGAAGGCTTCCATTATATGGCGGGTGAATTACACGCTGAGCGTGAGGCTTTGAAGCAAGCGGGTGAAGCAGCCCGTGGCGCTACCGCTTATATTAATCTTGAACCTTGTTGTCATCAGGGCAGAACGCCACCCTGTACCGACGCGTTGATAGATGCTGGCGTAATAAAAGTGGTTGCGGCGATGCTAGACCCGAACCCGCGAGTTCAAGGCGGCGGGTTTGAGCTATTGAAAATGGCTGGAATTGAGGTTGAATCGGGCCTCCTCGAGGCTGATGCTCTTTGGCTTAACCGAGGTTTTGTAAGGCGTATGCGATCTGAGCGACCTTGGGTAGTATTGAAGTCTGCGGCCACCTTAGATGGTCGGACCGCCGCGTTCGATGGTGAAAGTAAGTGGATTACCGGTGAGCAATCTCGACACCAAGTTCAAATATTGCGAGCTGAGAGTTCTGCCATTCTTACAGGGATCGAAACGGTGCTTGCTGATGACCCTGAAATGACGGTGCGTTTGCAAGGCACAGTGCGTCAACCGTTGCGAGTGGTGTTGGATAGTGAATTACGTTTGCCCATAGATGCCCGTATTATTGGAAATGACGGGCAGTTAGTGGTTTTCACTTTGTCGAAGGATTTGCAGAAAATAGCTGCACTGACTGAGCTAAGTGTAGAGGTTATTCAACAAACTAATTCCGATGGACAGCGTTTGTGTATCGACGATGTGTTAGCAGAGTTGTCGAAGTGGCAATGTAACCAAGTAATGGTAGAGGCTGGTCAGACATTGAGTGGCGCTTTTTTAGAGTCTGATGCCGTTGATGAATTGCGTGTATTTTATGCTGGAACTATTTTGGGCAACCAAGGAAAAAGTATGTTTCAATTTAATTCCCCGCTGCCGTTTTCCAAAAAGAAAAATTTTCAACTAGTGAATGCTCAGATGAATGGTCAGGATGTCGTCGTTAGTGCGGTGAATGAGCAAAGCCGGCTTTCTCTTAAACCTCAAAACCACTGATAAATATATGTTTACCGGAATAATTGAAACCGTTGGTAGAATCGTCAAAGCTGAGCGCAATGGCGGCGACCTTAGGATAACCCTAGAAGCACCAGAGTTTCACGACAAAGCTGTGGCGCTCGGAGATAGCATTGCTTGCGACGGTGTTTGTCTAACAGTTGTCGATATACAATCCAATCAATTTTCGTTTGATGTTTCAATAGAGTCTTTGAATCACTCTCTCATTGGCGATTGGCAACCGGGAGCAAAAGTGAATCTTGAGCTAGCCTTGTTGCCCACAACACGTCTTGGTGGGCATTTGGTATCGGGTCATGTAGATGGCATTGCCACGTTAGTGGATTTAAAAGAAGATGCACGTTCCTGGAGAATGGTGTTTGAGCTTCCACAAGAGCTTAAGAAATACGTCGCGAAAAAAGGTTCGATAACCATAAATGGGGTCAGCCTCACTGTGAATTCAGTTGAAGATAACCTGTTTGATATTAACGTGATTCCACATACTTTTGAGGTGACGACGCTCGGCCAAGTAAAGCCAGGCAGCCAAGTACACATAGAAGTTGACCTAATCGCGCGTTATCTAGAACGCCTATTAGCCGGGGATAGAAGTGGTACTGGCGAAAATACACCGAGTTTATCGAAATCTTTTTTAACTGAGCACGGCTTTACTTGATACAAGGATAAGCCTGCACCTGTTAGAATGGTGCGCTAAGTTTTTCATCTTCACTCCCATTCATCTAACTAATCGAGGTCAATGTCATGGCTATTACACCCCTGTTTGCCGCAATTTTCGCGGTAATCTATGTGGCCCTTTCCGCATCGGTAATCCGTCACCGCTTTGGAAAAAAAGTATCCATGGGCAATGGTGAAGATAAGGATCTTGAAAAGGCGGTTAGAATTCACGGTAACTTTTGTGAGTATGTACCTTTCGCTTTGTTATTGATGTGGTTCATCGAGGTACTTACCTTTCATTCTGGTTTCGTCTTTATTCTAGGCTGTGTGTTATTGCTTGCTAGGTTAGCGCATGTGATTGGAATGCGTGATCCTAAAAATTATCTACTATTTCGCCAAGCAGGGATAATAGCCACTTTTCTGGTTCTATTGCTTTGCGCTGGCCGCTTAATTTGGCATTATCTGCCGATTATGTGAACGGTCGTAGAGAGAGCTATCCCACTTTGATCATTAGTGTTTGGTCACCAGGCTTACACTGGTTGTTTATGAGAAATAATTAATATGTCGTTAAGTACAATTGAAGAAATCCTTGAGGATTATCGCAACGGGAAGATGGTAATCATCACCGATGACGAAGACCGTGAAAACGAAGGCGACCTAATGATGGCTGCTGATTCTGTCACAGCTGACGATATTAATTTCATGGCACGTTATGGACGTGGTTTAATTTGTCTTACCTTGACAGAAGAGCGTTGCGAACAAATTGGCTTACCGTTGATGGTTGGTGACAATAATGGCGCGCGTTTTTCGACCAACTTTACTATGTCTATTGAAGCGAGCGAAGGGGTTACAACCGGTATTTCAGCGGCAGACCGTGCGCGCACCGTGCAGGCGGCTGTGGCCGCCGATGCCAAGCCAAGCGACATTGTGATGCCTGGTCATATCTTTCCAATTATGGCGCAACCAGGCGGAGTATTGAGCCGTGCGGGCCATACCGAGGCGGGTATTGACTTCTCGCGATTAGCGGGTCGTGACCCATCGAGCGTGATATGTGAAATTTTGAATGAAAATGGCACTATGGCGCGGATGCCAGACTTAGAAGTTTTCGCCGCTGAGCATGATTTAAAGATATGTTCGATCGCTGAATTAATCCGTTATCGGCTCGAAAAAGAACCCACCATTGTTGCCGTCAAAGATTCTCAGATTGAGACAGAGAAGGGCACATTACGTACGGTAGTATTTCACGACACTGAACGTGATGAAACTCACTTAGCCTTCGTGTGTGGCGAGATTGATGCAGATACGCCAGTTCCGGTGAGGATTCATGTGGAATCTGATTTTTTGGGTGTTTTGAAGGGATTGAATAATAAAACTACTTTTCCTGTCCAGGAAGCCATGGATTACATTCTTGAAGCAGGCACTGGAGTGGTAGTAGTGCTACGATATGTTCAGAGCGTGGATGAAGTAGAGTACGATATTGAACGGTTCATTGCTAAGAAGAAACCAAGTGACCAGGGGCACCTGAGATTACTGGGGGCTGGAAGTCAAATATTAACCAGTTTGGGCGCTGGGAAAATTCAGGTGCTGGGCCGAAAGTGGAAAACACATGGCTTGTCGGGTTTTGATTTAGAGATCGTCGAGTTTTTGAATTACCCAAGCAAGGGCTAGAGTTCGTTCATCGCAGCTAGTTGAACTGCAGTAGAAGAATATATACATATAAATTAGGTTTTAATAAATGAGTCATAGAATTATTGAAGGTGAATTACAAGGCGCCAACCAAAAACTAGCGATTGTCGTGGGGCGGTTTAATAGTTTCATTGGTGATGCGCTTTTGTCTGGGGCACTCAATACGTTAAAGCGGTCAAGCGTTAAGGAAGAAAATATCACCGTTGTTTTTGTGCCGGGTGCTTTCGAGATCCCTTTGGCGGTAAAGAAATTGGCTCTGAACGATGACTATGATGGCGTTATCGCGTTGGGTGCTGTTATTCGAGGTTCGACTCCACACTTCGATTATGTGGCAGGGGAATGTGCTAAAGGATTAAATTCGGTCCAACTAGATACGGGTAAGCCTATCGGCTTCGGCGTGCTCACTGTTGATAGCATTGAACAAGCAATCGAGCGCGCAGGCACCAAAGCGGGCAACAAAGGTGCCGAGGCTGCGATGACGGTTTTGGAAATGGTAAATGTAATGGCTAGGCTCTAACGTGAGCTTATCTAGTACTCTAGCAATGATTAAAAGTGATTTGGTGAACTGGTTTGTCTAATAGACACAATGCACGAAGAGCCGCAATACAGGCTTTGTATCAGTGGGATCTGACTTCTCAAGCGGCTGACGAAATAGAGGCTGCCTTTCGACAGATACACGATATGCAAAATATCGATAAGAAATATCTACGCGAAATTCTCCGCGAGGTGCCGAAATTAAGTGCTGAATTGGAGGAAACAATTACCTTGTATATTGATCGAGAATTTAAGAGCCTAGATCCGGTTGAAAGGGCTATTCTGAGGTTGGGGTGTTACGAACTTAAGTACCGCGAAGATGTTCCTAGGAAAGTGGTGATGAACGAAATGATTGAGTTGGCAAAGGTATTTGGTGCTGATCATAGTTATAAATTTATTAACGGTGTCATGGATAAAATGACGGCCGCTATCCGCAAAAAATAGATAAGGCGCGCGCTTGGCAGAATTCTCAGTCATAGAGCGGTTTTGTCAGTCGATCGGCTGCACACACCCGGAAACCAAACTGTCGGTTGGTGACGATGCGGCCGTTTTATCGATCCCGGAAAGTAAAGACTTGGTTGTCAGCGTGGATACCATGGTGGAGGGTGTTCATTTCTTTAGTGATACGCCGGCATCTTTATTAGCAGTGAAGTTATTGGCCGTTAACCTCAGTGATCTTGCGGCGATGGGGGCCGTGCCTAAATGGGCAACTCTTGCATTAACCCTACCGAATAATAATGAAGCCTGGTTGGAAGAGTTTTCGACTGCTTTAAATGAAGCATCTAAGCGTCATAAAGTTCAGTTGGTTGGCGGAGACACAACTCAAGGGCCTTTAGTATTAAGCCTACAGATCATGGGTTTGGTAGAGAAAGGCGCGGCAATTACTCGCGCACATGCGCAACCGGGCGATGACATTTATGTGAGTGGTCAGCTAGGCGACGCGGCTTTAGCCGTTGCGTTTAGACAAGGTAAAATCGAACTCGATGACGGTCATGCTAAATATTTTTCCTCAGCGCTTGATAGGCCAATACCGCAATTAGGTTTAGGCCAAAAACTGGTCGGCTTAGCGACCTCATGCATCGACCTTTCAGATGGCTTGTTGGGTGACTTACAGCACATTGCTAAACAAAGTCAGGTCGGGCTGGACGTTGATGTTTCCGCTGTGCCTATCTCAGAACAGTATCAGCATTTTTGTGCGACCGGTGGAAACATTGATTACGCGTTGGCGGGGGGGGATGACTATCAATTGGCCTTTACTGCTCATCCTCGGCATTCCAATGAACTCTCAGCCATCGCCGATCAACTGGAGATTATGGTAACCAAAATCGGACAGGTAGTAGATTCAGAGCAACCGATCGTGCGTTCGTTTCAAAACGGCGAACCATATTCAGTGACCAATCAAAGTTTTCAGCATTTTGCCGAAGAGGCAGTCAATTAATTTTATAAAGCTTGAGTAATATGTATGACAGACAATAGTCGGTTCAAACTTTCAAACCCAATACATTTTCTGGCGTTGGGCTTCGGCACTGGTTTGTTGAAACCTGCTCCAGGCACCTGGGGTACGCTCGCGGCAATACCGCTCTTCTATCTGATAGCGATTGCATTTCCCTTGGGCTTGTATGCCTATCTTTGCTTGGTGCTGGTTGGGTTTGTAGTCGGTGTATTCCTCTGTGGTAAGACAGCTCGAGATGTCGGAGAGCATGATCACTCAGCCATCGTATGGGACGAAATTATTGGTTACCTAATCACCATGATCGCCATAACGCCAACCATGACAAATATAATCCTCGGCTTTGTCTTGTTTCGAGTCTTCGATATTTGGAAACCGTGGCCGATAAGTGTGTTAGATAAACACGTTCATGGTGGCTTCGGAATTATGATTGATGACGTTCTTGCGGGCGTCTTTGCACTGATCTGCCTGCATCTTTTACAGATCCCTCTTAGTTAAGCGTCTATCAAATGCTCACAACCAAACATATTGCATAGAATGAAGCTAGATCGAAAGTCAGGATTGGTCAACCAGGCTAAATATTGTGCCAGCCCTAATCAGGATGAGCGTCCTGAAGGCTGCGAACCAGAGGCGATCATCATTCATTGTATTAGTTTGCCGCCTGGACACTATGGCGGAGCTTATGTTGAACAATTTTTCTGCAATCAGTTGGAGGTTAACCATGACCCTTATTTTTCGGAAATAGCGCATTTAACAGTCTCGTCGCATTTCTATATCAAACGCTGTGGCGAATTGGTTCAATTTGTTCCCACCACAATGCGGGCATGGCATGCAGGCGAATCTGCGTGTTTGGGGAAGCCAGCGGTTAATAACTTCTCGATTGGAATCGAGCTCGAAGGCTTGGATACCGATGAGTCTGGCTATACGGCAATGCAATATGAGCAACTGAGGCTATTAACACTAAGCCTGCGTGAAGCTTACCCTGCCATCAATGCGGAAAGTTTGTTTGCTCACAGTGATATTGCGCCTGGACGGAAAGCTGACCCAGGGCCATACTTTAACTGGCAGCAAGTTGTCTGAGCGTTTCATATCTCCCAACAAGAGCTAAGCCGGTTTCTGTGGTTTTGTATTGCCTTTACCTTGAGTATTTAATAGTTTTTAACATCATATTTAACAAAGTGTCTATTTAGTCGCAATGATGATTGTACACTTTTGCTATAATGTCCCACCAATTTTACTAATTGAAGATCACTGATGAAGGGCCCGAGAGCGTCCAATAGGTGCCTTAGTTAGTGTCTTAAACTTCTTTGTGGAGATCGCATGTCAAATAGTAATTCCCAAGATAATAGTGCAACTCAGGTCTTATCGAGCCACGCATCACGGGGTCGTGTTGCCATCGTCGCTGGCTTGCGTACGCCGTTTTTGCGAATAGCGACAGGCTTTAGCCAGGTAACAACCCGAGCATTGTCATCGCATTTGGTGTCTGAGCTTGTACAAAAAAGTAATTTGGATGCCAAGGAGCTAGAGATGTTGGTATTTGGCCAGGTGGTGCAAGCACCTGACGCACCCAATGTTGCAAGAGAAATTGTGGCTGGATCAAATTTGCCCGTTGAAGTGGACGCTTATACTGTATCCCGCGCCTGCGCGAGTAGTTATCAATCCGCGATTGATGTTTATCAAAATATACTCACAGGGAATGTCCAAGTAGGGATTGCTGGTGGTGCTGATGTAATGTCACAACCGCCCATCAGTTTTAATAAGAAGATGACCGAGGCGATGGTCAAGTCCACGTATTCTAAGGGGAGTAAGCTTAAGGCATTTAAGGGAATCGGTTTGAAGGACATTATTCCCGTGCAGCCGGCTATTAAAGACCCATCTGGTGATTACACAATGGGTGAGGCCGCTGAGAAAATGGCCAAAGAAAATGGTATTAGCCGAGCTGACCAAGATGCATTAGCGCATCGCAGTCATAGCAACGCGAGTAATGCATGGGAGCAGGGCTGGTTCGATGAGCAGGTAATGGATGTCATTATGAGCCCTGCTTATACAGCAATCTCAAAGGATAATTTAGTCCGAGGAGACTCAGTCCTTGAAAAGTACGCAAGATTAAAGCCAGTATTCGATCGCCAGCATGGTTCAGTTACCGCGGCTAATAGTTCGCCGCTGACTGATGGTGCGAGTGCCGTGTTGATGATGAGCGAGGA
>CAJQNY010000089.1 GCA_905479805.1 uncultured Arenicella sp. | reverse complement strand
GGAAGTCACCACCACCAATGGAACCATTACCGCCGAGCACGTCGTCAATGCCGCTGGTTGTTTCGCACGAGAAGTCGGCGCTATGGTCGGTGTTAACGTCCCCATGGTTAACCTTGAACACCAATACCTAATAACCGACAGTCATCCTGACATCGCAGCACTGAGCCATGAATTGCCTGTTTGTCGGGATTCTTACACCGAGAGCTATATTCGCCAGGAACGCGATGGACTTTTAATCGGCCCGTACGAAACTCATGGTGCTAAGCCGTGGGCTTTAGGTGGAATGGATTGGAGTTTCGATCGTGCCTTATTTGAGCCTGATCTTGAACGCTTAATGCCTTTCTTGGATCGATGCATGGAGATCATGCCGATCTTTGGCGAGGTGGGTTTGCATACCGTCATCAATGGCCCTATCGCACATACTCCTGATGATAACCCTCTGGTAGGCCCGCAAGCTGGTCTCACCAATTTCTGGAACCTACACGGCTTCAGTGTTGGCATCGCCCAAGGTGGAATCGGTAAGTATATGGCGCAATGGATGGTTCATGGCCAAACCGAAATAAACATGTCACCGCTAGATAGCCGCCGCTTTGGCGAATGGGCCGACCAAGAATATTGCACCATCAAAGCAATAGAAGCCTACGAGAATATGTATACCCCGTTTGCCCCGAATGATAACCGCCCTCACGCAAGGCCCGCTCGTCACAGTCCGCTCTATGCTTTATTAAATCAAAAAGGCGCAGTACACGGGGTAGTTAATGGCTATGAAAAACCGTGGTGGTTTACAACGAATGATGTGCGCGAGGAATCGCTAAGCTGGGCTCATACCGAAGCGCATGAAATAGTCGCGGCTGAATGTATGGCAATCCAGAATCAGGCGGGTATTATTGATCTGTGCGGCTCGGCTAAATACCAAGTAAAAGGGCCAGATGCTACCGCCTTTTTGGATTATCTTAGTGCTAATAAGCTACCAAGCAAAGATGGAAGAATGGGCTTAACATTAATGCATGCCGAGAACGGCGGGATTATGAACGAGATGTCGGTCACTAGAATTAACTCAGAATTCTATTATCTCAACAGTGCCATTCTTTCTGACTTAAAGGACTATGACTGGCTAAGCCAGCACATGGGTGAGTTCGATGTTAGCGTCACGAATGTTTCCGAATCAATCGGAGCGATGCTGGTTACTGGCCCTGAATCACGTGCAATTTTGCAAGAACTTACCCAAGATGACCTATCAAACAACGGACTGAAGTGGCTGGGTGCCAAGACGGTGATGCTAGATGCCGCCGATGTTCTAATTATGCGCGTTTCCTATGCTGGAGAGCTCGGCTTTGAACTGCACATGCCGACCTATCAAATCACCTCTATCTACGAATCTCTGATGCGCGTTGGTGAAGACAAAGGTCTTAGAGATTTCGGCGGTTACGCATTCAACTCTCTTCGCATGGAAAAAGCCTATCGTGCCTATAACCATGAATTCACTGAAGAGTTCGATGGTATTGATGCTGGCATGGATCGATTCATTGATTTAACTCGAAACTTCCTTGGTGCAGAGTCAATCCGCAACAATAGGCAAGATAAAAACCGCATGAGGCTCGCCTACCTAGTATTTCGCGATGACATTCCTTGCGAGTGTTTTGGTAATGAATCGGTCTTTCATGATGGTAAGCATATTGGCTTAACCACTGGCGGTGCCTTTGGCCACCGAGTTGGCAAGAGTCTCGCGTTCGCGTATGTTGCTCCAGACTATGCGGTAGCCGGTACGCAACTACAAATAGAAACAACCTTGGGTATGCGGCTCGCAAGTGTAGAACAAGACTGTGCGTACGACCCTCAAAATGAGCGGATGCGTGGCTAAGGTTTTTCTAAACTGACCACTTGAATACACATTGATAACGCGAAATACACCTGTACCAAACAAACATTTCTTCGGAATATAATATGTCAGCAAAACCAGCAATCACCCATCTTCCTATCGCCACGGCCGACAGTGGCTTTTATGAGGGGTTTAGCAAAGGCGTCACGCTGCCGTCTAAAATCATTGTGGCGAGTTTAATTGTTTGGGCTATTGCTCTACCAGACCAAGCCAACCAAGTGTTGAATACTCTCAATGCATTTATCCTCGCAGAGTTCGGCGCTTGGTATATTTGGGTGGTTACCTTTTTTATTGTCATCTGTTTTTTACTCGCGCTTTGGCCGAGTGCTGGAAAGCTGCTATTGGCCAGTGACAATGAACCTCCTGAGTTCTCAAATTTCTCCTGGTTCTCGATGATGTTCGGTGCTGGCATTGGAGTAGGCATGCTCACCTGGGCCGTAGCCGAGCCGGTCTATCACTTTAGCAATAACCCTGAAGTAATCATGGGCCTAACTACCGCAGGTGATGCTGACAATGTGCGCATGGCCTACAAATGGTCATTCTTACATTGGGGCTTAGGAGCGTGGGCTTGCTACGCTGTTGTTGGGCTCGCCTTGGCGTTCTTTTCATATAGACGCAACTTACCACTCACCGCACGGTCTTCTCTGACACCGTTGTTCGGACGTTCGCTATCTGGCCCTGCTGGACACATAGTAGACATTGTCGCGGTGGTGGCCACTATTCTTGGCATCGCGCAGGCACTGGGTTTTGGGGTCGAGCAATTTGTTGCTGGCATGTACCGAATTGGCCTGGGCGAATGGTTAATCAACGAAGCAGGAACGGCGTCCACACTGGGCATCATTTTTGCGATCACCGTCATTATGACCGCCTCAACCCTGTCAGCCATTTCGGGAGTCGGACGGGGAATCAAATGGTTATCCAACATCAACATGGGCTTAAGCATTTTTCTATTGTCTTTCTTTCTGATCATGGGCGCGACTTGGTTTGGTATCTCTGCTTTTTTCTACGGCATTTTGGATTACCTCATTGCCTTACCAAAAATGTTGATCGAAGTCTGGCCAAAAGATGGTACGGAGGTAGGAGATAAACTCGCCAAGTGGCAGGGTGACTGGTCAATTTTCTACTGGGCGTGGTGGGTTGCCTTTGCACCTTTCGTTGGTGTCTTTCTAGCGAGGATTTCTAAAGGACGTTCGATTCGTGAATTCGTGCTCGGCGCAATGATCGTGCCTTCCATCATGTGCTTTATCTGGTTTAGTTTAGCCGGTGGCACTGCGATTTGGTTGGAGCTTAGTGGCGTCGCTAATGGTGCAATCACTTCGGCGCCAGATGGCGCGAAAATATTTGTGATGAGTGATTTTCTTTTGTCTTCAACCTTAGGCTGGTTGATGGCCGTCATCATCGTGATCTTATTAATGACCTACTTAGTCACGTCAGCGGATTCCGCTGTTCTGGTAGTCAACACAATTAATGCGGCGGGTGATGCTGGGCCTAAGGCAAAGTTACACATTATATTTTGGGGAACAGCCATCGGCGTGATGGTGGCCGCCTTGTTAATGGTTGGCGGCTTAAACGCAATTCGAACCGCCATGGTCATTGGCGCACTGCCCTTCTCGTTTGTGATGGCGCTAATGTGTTTAGCAGTTATCAAAGCGATTATTAACGACGCGAAACGCTCTACGGCTATTACTCGTTGATTAGTTCAACTAATTGCGCGGCCGCCCGCTTAAGCCGTGGCAACTGTTCCAATGCATCTTGCATACTCATTCTGGCGGTAGGCGCATGCATTGCCAAAGCACCGATGAATTGATCTTCACTGTTTCGCAACGGCACTGCAACCGCGACCATTCCTTGGACAAATTCTTCGTCATCAATACCAATGTCTTTGCTGGCAACCTCTTTCAATGCCGCTTTTAATGCAACTGGATCAGTGATGGTATTTTCTGTGAACTGTTCAAATTTGATTCGAGCAATCAACCTAGATCGTTTGGCGGCAGGTAAGTTGTTCAAAAACAACTTACCACTCGCTGTACAGTAGGTGGGAACACGATC
>CAJQNY010000088.1 GCA_905479805.1 uncultured Arenicella sp. | reverse complement strand
CAACTTACGTTTGGTTATCTCCATTGCTAAAAAGTACACAAATCGCGGCTTGCAATTCCTCGACCTAATTCAAGAAGGCAATATCGGCTTAATGAAAGCGGTAGATAAGTTTGAATATCGTCGTGGTTACAAATTCTCTACCTATGCAACCTGGTGGATACGCCAAGCAATTACACGATCAATTGCTGACCAAGCTCGCACCATTCGTATTCCGGTGCACATGATCGAAACCATCAACAAGTTGAACCGTATCTCGCGTCAAATACTTCAAGAGAAAGGCCGAGAAGCCTTGCCTGAAGAATTGGCAGAAAAAATGGAAATGCCTGAAGACAAAGTTCGTAAAGTCTTGAAGATTGCCAAAGAGCCGATTTCGATGGAAACGCCAATTGGCGATGACGAAGATTCAAGCCTTGGTGATTTTATCGAAGACAAGAACGTTGAAGCACCCATGGATGCGGCAACGACTTCAGGCCTATTGCATGCCACAACCGACATTCTTGAAAGCTTAACGCCAAGAGAAGCCAAGGTATTGCGCATGCGATTTGGTATTGGCATGAACACCGACCATACGCTTGAAGAAGTAGGCAAGCAGTTTGACGTTACTCGTGAACGGATTCGCCAGATTGAAGCTAAGGCACTTCGTAAATTGCGCCATCCATCGCGTTCAGAGCACTTAAAAAGCTTCCTAGAACAAAATTAATTTTGTATCATTGCGTCGCTGTAGATTTCAAGGCTGAAATTTGCAGCGAACCACTTATGTGAAAGTGGGCCTTTAGCTCAGTTGGTTAGAGCATCCGACTCATAATCGGCAGGTCCCCAGTTCGAGTCTGGGAAGGCCCACCAATAAAGCCTGGAATCGTAAAGATTTCGGGTTTTTTTTATATGCGCAAGTAACTGGACTCAACTCTTCAAACACCCTTAGTTGTTATAGCTCTTTTGCAACAGAGTCCAATACAGCGAACCCAGTCTTAAACTCTTCCGGCATCCGGCACGGCCTTCCCGAATTCAGGTCAGTACACACATACTTACTATCGGCTCTCAATAGAGTTTTTGAATCTTCTGCCCGAATTATTTGAAAATGCCGTTCTGCCCTTAATTTATTGTCGTTCAGAGTCACCCAATTGGATATCAGTACCTCATCACCTTCATAGCTAGCGGCAATATAATCAATTTCATGACGTACCGCAGCAAAGCCTTTACCTAACGAGCGACATAGGTCGAATGGCAGGCCGACAAATTCACAATGCTCCCAGACACAGCGATCCAGCCATTGCAGATAAACACTGTTGTTGATGTGCCCATAACCATCTATCTCTTCAGCTAAGGCTGTGTGCTGGATAGTAAACGGTTCTGGATAATCCCACTCTTGATCGATTGATGCCATTTCACGCTTCTCCCGCAGATGGCTATCGCTCCGGATAACCATCTAGATGGCGGGTCAATATTAAAATATTAACCAGTATGCCTTTTGCGACGAATTAGGTCACCTACCAATGCGATAGTCAATGAGACCCCTACCAGAGCGAGAATAATAGAGAATGGCAATGCGCCGATCAATAAGGCTGCTCGCAGTGCATTCATGCCTCCTGCCAATAACAGGATAAGAATAATCAGCCCCAAAATTATGCCCCAGATGGCGATGTGCGAGGCGCTTTTTTGATCAGTCGAACCGCCTGAGCTGATGGTGTTGACCACCAAAACAGCAGAGTCACCTGAGGTAACTAAAAAGGTTAACAGTAACGGAACTATCACCAGTGCAATAATGCCTGTTGCAACGTTTTCGGACACCAGTAATTTTAGGGTTTCAAAAAGTTGAAACTCCGCACCAGCCGCAATAATTGAGCCCGCTGCAGTACCATTCAACTCAAGGTTAATCGCGGCCGTCCCTGCTAGGGTAATCCATATACAACACATCATTGGCGGCACTAACATCGTTCCAAAAACAAATTCACGTATGCTGCGTCCACGAGATATTCGTGCCAAAAACAAGCCTACGAAAGGCGCAAAACCTATCCACCATGCAAAAGTAAACAAAGTCCAATCGCTCTGCCATTGAAAAAGCTCTGCTCCCTGGGCATCTTCAACGCTAGGCCAATACGTTGTAGCCAGAGATGGAAGACTAAAAATATACTCCTTCATACTCGATAGAAATGATTCGAACGCTAGGCCTGTTGGGCCAAACACTAGATAGAATCCTAGAAGCACAAGCGACAAGGTTAAATTAACATTTGATAACCACTTGATACCTTTGCCTACACCGGATATCGCGGACAATGTAGACGCCAAAACAATAATGACCAACGCAGCAATTTTTGCACTATTACTTGATAGGCCGTCGGCATCTACTAGCCAGGCGGCACCACTTACTTCGTAAACACCTGCTGCAAATTGCCCAACCCCAAAACCAATGGTCACACCGATACCAACAAGCGTAGCGAGAATGGCTGTGATGTCGACAACATGACCTAAAGGTCCTTCGAGTTTCCGTCCAAATAATGGAACCAGCGCAGACCGTACTGTTAGTGGTAAACCCCGATTGAAACTAAAAAAGGCGAGCGCTAATGCGCCAAGCGCATAACAACCCCACGCGCTCATGCCCCAATGAAAACTGGTCCACTTTAATGCATGAGGCAAGTTGTCCGCAGATTCACTTTGCACCTTACCTAAAATAACATCCGGATTGTTCACAAAATGATTAATTGGCTCGGCTGTCGCGAAGGTTAGCATTCCGATACCGATACCAGCTCCGAACATCATGGCGTACCAAGAAAACCGTGAAAACTCCGGCTTCTCACCAGGCTGCCCCAAGATAGTTGACCCAATTGAAGGCACGCTTGCGAGCGACACGCAAACCACGGCGTAAAAAGCCATTACATATAGATACCATGCTCCAAAGCTGCTCAACATAGCATTCATTAAGTTATTTAATACTTCACCAGCTTGTACTGGAAGTAATGCTGCCCAAATCACCAGTGCGGCAATAATTAACTTTGAGCCGATAGCGACGGTTCGATTAAAGCCTGAGTAAAACCCTGTAGACGATGTTTGTATGTTAAGCGTTGTCGCTTGCGGAAGTTTGATCATATTTCACTTCTCATTATTAAAGCTTATTCGAACCTAAAGCAACATACTAACTTACTTACAAGAT
>CAJQNY010000087.1 GCA_905479805.1 uncultured Arenicella sp. | reverse complement strand
GCAATACCCTGCCCGCCACCAATACACATTGTTACAAGCGCATATCTCCCTTCAATTCGATGCAATTCATAAATTGCTTTGGTGAGGATTATTGCCCCACTGGCACCGATTGGGTGACCCAATGCGATTGCACCACCGTTCGGGTTGGTTAAATCATTGGGTAGCTCCAACTCTTTTGATACCGCTAATGCCTGAGCCGCGAACGCTTCATTAGATTCTATGACTGCCATATCAGACACGGCCAAATCTGCTTTTTTCAAAGCGATAGTGGAAGCGCCGACCGGACCTATCCCCATAATTTCATTCGGCACTCCGCAACGACCATAGGAAACAATACGTGCCATCGGCTTCAAATTTTGTCGCTTCACTTCAGCCTCTGTTGCCAAGACCGCCATACTCGCACCATCGTTAATTCCAGACGCGTTGCCAGCTGTAACAGACCCTTCTTTCTTGAAGACGGCTCGCAATCCTGCCAACCCTTCTAAACTACTTGACGCTCGCGGATGCTCGTCAACACTAAAAACCGTACTACCTTTGCGAGTTTTGATTTCAAAGGGGGCTATTTGCTCTTCGAAATACCCCTGTTCAATTGCATTGACAGCACGCTGTTGGCTTTGTAATGCAAACTCATCTTGAGCCTCACGGCTAATGTCATATTTGTCAGCTAAATTTTCAGCCGTTACGCCCATATGCCCAACACCAAAGGGATCCGTAAGCACTCCGGTTAATTCATCCTGAATCGTGCCATCGCCCATCGCTTGTCCCCATCGATTTGTAGTGAGTAAATGCGCTGAAGAACTCATACATTCAGCACCACCCGCGACAGCAACTCCCACTTCACCAAGTTGAAGCTGCTGAGTAACATAGGCAACCGCTTCTAAGCCTGAACCACACAAACGGTTCAAGGTTAACGACTGGGTATGAACTGGCAAGCCAGCGTTAAGTGCAATTCTCCTAGAAATATAGGCATCTTTGATGTCTGTTCGTATAACGTGTCCCACTGCGTTAGACCCAATGGAATCAATGTCGACTCCACTCCTTTGGACGGCTTCTTTAGTTATAAAGGCACCCAAATCTGCGGGGCTAATGCCCTTAAGCGCTCCGCCAAAACTACCTATGGCTGTTCTAGCCGCGCTGATAATAAAAACATCATTAATCATATTGTGTCACCATTATTGCTTTGCGTTATCGTTACGCACATCGGTTCGTGAAATTAGGGAGTGCTAGTTTACCAGCCCCTGTGCCTAGCTACTAGCCAGCGTTATTGATTCAGACATTGCCCAGCTAAAGAAAGTCCGCTGAGGATTAATTATTAGCTCCACCATTCTATGTTATGGTTTTTCTTTCTCAAAGATCAAACTCACACACCAGTTTTCAAGCTACTATTTTCGAACCACTATGTCCAAACTCATTACGCTAACCATACTATTGCTAGTGTTGGCGTTCGTCTTGGTATTCGGGGCAAACAGACTCGCCAGCACACAGGGAATACCGGCTGCTACGATTCAAACAACTCTCACAAATATAGGGGTTGACTCGGAAGTGAGAACTCAAAAAACTAACCGCCAAGGCTCTAGCGATTATGCCAAAAATATTAGTGAACTAAATACATCACCTACACGGGATCAATCTTGGTCGGATGAGACGGCCATAGAACTTGATTCAATGCTCAAACAAGGCCGCCTAATCTCAGCCATTCAGTTTATCGATACGGTATACCAGCAGGCAACGGCCGATGATCTTGAGCGCTTCAAAAGCATTGTTTTCATACACGGTCTGAGGCTGCGCTCAGAAGAAAAACTAGATTCATCAATACAACTCTTCGGTGAATATGCAAAGCGTTTTGACGATACGGATGCCTGGATTCATCTTGGAAATGTTGCTGCCGCTGCCAAGCAATGGGAGGTGACAGTGAAAGCCTATCTAAAGTCCAGTATTAATGAGCACGACCCATTGGCCTACCAAGACTCATTGCGTGCACTTGTCGGAGCAGCAAGCCAATTACGTAGTGAACTTGAAAAACAAGGTGACCAACTGGGCATCTTAGATTTGTATAAACGTCTCTACGAACATCATCCAAACTTCGCCCGGTTTCAACTCGAACTCGCCCAATCTTACCTTCGTTTAAAAGACTTAGTAAATGCTAAGCCCTTATTGCAAAGTTTGCGTTTTGACCCGGAGTTTGGGTCGATAGCTGAGCAAAAGTTCAACCTTATCCTTGAACGCGAAAAGGAACAGCTTTCGCCCGCCCCCATAGAGAACGACTCGAACTCAGACATCGTTATCCCGTTGGTGCGTGCGGGCAATAGCTTCCTATTAGATTTACAGATAAATTCTCAAGACGAACGCTTATTGCTTGATACCGGCGCATCGATAACCTCTCTTTCACGCAGCCTCATTGATCAATACAACCTTCCTGCAACTGGACAATCAATACGCTTAAATACCGCGAACGGCACACGAATATCCCCGCTATTCACTGTTCAAGAAATGCGAATTGGGCCCTTGCGACTAAGAAATCTATTGGTTGCGGAAATAACGCTTTCTAAAAACAGTATTGTTCAGGGGCTTGCGGGGACAGACTTGCTTAATCAAATTAGCACCCAGCACGATTATATTATCGACAATCAGAAAAGCGCCCTTATTTTTAAGCAAAAATAATTCAGAGGCTCGCAAAAGAGATCTCATCCTGTAGCAGCATTAATTCTTGCCAGTCCAGTTCATCCATCGATTGGTGCTTTTCCTCACTCACCCCAGCCTCCTGCAGCACAACAGGCTCAGGTCTCATTCTTCTGTCTACCTCATCCGCTTCACTCAGGAGAGTGGGTTCTTTAACTTGATCGGGCCCCCAAGCAGGTACGACAAAGGTAAAGACAGCCACAGCCAATGCGATACTCACCAACACGCCACCAAAAAAGTTGGGGGCTACGGGGTTCAGGCCCGCGAAAGCTTTCTTTAGGGTGCTAAAGAATCTCGGCCATGCAATTCTCGCCGACGCAGCAACATGCTGCTGTTTCATATTAGCGGTCACGCGTAATATTTCATCTTGCAGTTTGTCGCCCTCTAGATTCGAGATGCCCCGCTCCAGATATTTTTCATTGCTTTGTTCAGTCATTGCTTCATTTTTTTTAAACTAAAATATTGGATGATCATATGAGTTGCCACCATCATAGAGCTCCTTTGAGTGCCGACAGTGGTTTGTTTTCCTCTTGGTACTGAGCAATATGTTTACGCAATGAACGCTTTGCACGAACCAATAGTGATTCAACGGCCTTGACACTTAGCCCCAGAATCTCAGCGACTTCTCGCTGCGGCAATGATGAGTAAACAACCAAATTCAATGCATCTCGTTGTGACGCAGGCAACCTCGATATAGCCAACTCTAAATAGTATTCTTGTCTGGTACGCTGCTGAGATTCTTCTAACACTCTTTGCTCACTATCACTAGGAGGCAGCAATAAATCAAATGCAGATTCATCAACAGACTGAGTATTCTTAAATGTGCGACGCAGGTCATGACATGCATTAATTACCACTCGATAAAACCAAGTAGTAAACATACTCTTTTTACCATCCCATGAATCTGGGCGCTGCCATAGCTTGATGAAAGCAGACTGCAGTGCTTCGTCAGCAAGATCACGATCTTGTAAACTATGATACGCCAGCGTGTGAAATTTTGGAGTGTGACGCCTCACCAGTATCGCAAACGCGGCGTGATCTCCTTGGCAAACGGCCGACATCAGGTCTTCATCCGTTTTACTCATCGGAGACCATCTATCGGCCAATAGTGATATTGCACTGTTGTGAAACGTCCAAACAGCTCTATTCAGCCGCTTCACTCTTGGATGCGTCAAGTTCAGCTTGTTCGCGGTGCTTTTGTCTCTCTTTGTGGTGCTTTTTACGAGCGTGCATGTGCTCTTTACGGAGCTCTTTGTGATGTTTGCGCGCTTCTTTACCCGTTACATAATTATCACCGTCGATATCCATGTCGTTAAATCGTTGCTCGGCATTAGTGAGGTATTCATTTAAATCAATTTTCCCATCCTCATTAGTGTCTATTTGTTCCATGTGTTGTTTTACTTTTTCTCCCATGTGCTTGCGCATCTTTTTGTGCTTACCTTTGTGATCCATCACCTGCTCTTCGACTCCATCTTTCTGCACTTCAAATTCATCGGCCTGAGCAAAGCCCGTTGCGCCTATTGCCACTAACATAGCGACAAAACCGTTTTTGCTCATCTTAGAAAAGATCATCTTCATCTGTATTCTCCAGTATTTAAATTAAGTATGCCTTAGATACTCTTGAACTTACGATTTCCTGCGGTGATTCTTGATTTTTCTAGATTAACGCATTCATCAATATGAATTTCTCTAAGATTGTCCGCTAGCATAGTTCTGGCAAGATTGTCGCGCAATTGCCACAGGAAAGATATTACGGTTCATCCGAACCTTATACAACGGTAGTGCATATGTGCAAAGCATGACAAAATAATACCTAACTGATGCTGATCTCGGCTTTGCCGATATAAACCAACGCGGCCTGGCAACTCATTTAGAAACAATGAATATTGAATTAAACCCAAACCTAGATATCGCAGCACTTACGAAGGCCTTTAGTGCTGCACGTAAACTTCGTATAAATGACATTCTAACTGCTGCTTCAGCTGAGTATATTCACCACAACTTAGTAAACTCAACCGCGTGGCATTTAGTTCATTCTGACAGTGACGGAAAGCCAACTGACTACCCGCCAGAGACACTTGACGAACTTAGTGATCAGCAACATCAACGTCTAATGTCAGATTTATACGAGCGGGCTTCAAATAGCTATCAGTACATGTATAAATACTTCCCTATCATCAATGCTATTCAAGGCGGATCTCTGCCCTCTTCTTCAATGTTATTTGAAGCCGCAAATTTCTTAAATAGCACAGAGTTTATTGCTTTTTCTCGAGAGCTAACCAGCACCAACAGCCTAGTTAAAGTAGACCCTCAGGCGACACTGTATGAGCCTGGGCATTTCCTGTCCACACATGATGACTCGAACTACCATCGCAGTGCCGCAGACCAGAGCTCACGCCGCTTTGCTATTGTTCTTGGCTTCACCAAAGATTGGTCGGAAAACTGGGGAGGGCAAACTTCTTTTTTTGAAGACACGATGGCGCGATCATCACAGAGTTGGTATCCAGGTTTTAATACCCTCGCAATATTTGAAGTTCCAATACTGCATTGTGTGAATTATGTAACGCCGTTTGCTGCACATGGTCGATATTCTCTGACTGGATGGTTACGTGATGATCCCAGCATTAAGCGCCCCGATCTTGGAGACCGTTAAGGACCCACAATGAACCATTCAGAACTGGTAAGCGCCATCAATGAGGCATTTAACAAAAACTTCAACGAGCGCGGCTTGGAGCTTCTAAGAAAATTAAATAATGGCTCTCACTCTACTGCAGAGAGCCATCACCGTCAGGCTGTCATTGAGGAACAAATCGGCGATTGGGAAAATGCAGGCAACGCTCACCGGCGATGCATAGAGTCCGCGCCCCATGTGGCTACAGCTTATTTATACGCCGGCTATTGGTTCCTTAAGAGCAAAAAAAACGTTGCGGCCGCCAGCCTTTTCTCGCTCGCAAATGAAGCTAAACCGACAATTTTTACGGCTGATTCAATTGCCTCGGCCGAGCCAAACACCGCCGAGAGATTAAGAGCTGGAAGTACACATCTTCGTTCTCATTTGAGTGACCATCATCGACAATATTTATTCGACATTGACTCCTCTGATCGTATTAAGGAATCAGTCTGGTTACAATCACACGATCGACCGGTCTCAAACCTTTCTGAGAACTACGCACCACAGCTGTTCTATATTCCAGAACTTGAACAGACCGAATTCTATGATATTGAGAGATTTGCATGGGCTGACAAACTTCAGCTCCGCGCAAACGATATTCGCGAGGAATTAATGCTAGCTCTCAACAATCACCAAAAAACACTGTCGGTTCGACCCTATTTGGAGCAACAATTTAATGGAGAACCAGGTCTTCAAGAACTCGCTGGTTCCTTGAATTGGTCAGCCATTGATCTTTACCGAGATGGCGCACTCAATCAAACATCAGCACCGCTGTTTCCTGTCACTCTCGCTGCAATGAGCGATATACCGACTTATCAACTCGAATCAACGCCCTATGAGGTTTTCTTTTCGGTCCTTAAACCAAAGCAAAAGATAGCACCGCATTATGGTCAATCTAATCACAGCCTTACGGTACACTTGGCCTTGGATATTCCTGACGATTGCTATTTGCAAGTTGGCGCCCAACAACGGTGTTGGAAAAATAATGAGATCATTGTCTTTGATGACAATTTTCCCCATGCTGCCTACAATAATAGCAATCGACAACGTATCGTTCTGATTTTTTCAATCTGGCACCCTGATCTCGACAAAAGTGAGCAAACAGCGTTACGACAAGCCTATAGTCAACGTCAAAACTGGATGGCGGAGCGCACCAAACATATAGCGAAATTACCCTCGAAAAACGTCACCACATAGGTCCTAGCCCCTCGCGTGAAACGCTTATGCACATACGAAGGCACTAGTTTATAGGGAAGCTAGCTCCGGTATAAACTGCTCATAATTCTTCCAGCGTTGAACACGCTTTGTCGCTATTGGCTGACGAACCTGAATTTCGCTGAAAGTGAAACTTGGATTTACCGTCTTATGGAACTCCAAATAATTTTCATTCCATTCGAACCCGCAAAACTCCACTAATTTTTTAGCGTAGTTATCGGGGTCTTGTACGAGGTCTTCATAGTTCAAATCAAGAATTTGTGGTGACTTTGTAGCAGACCAATGAGCCATGAGCTTTTCCGACTGTCGGTAGAAATGCCCCAAGTCTTCCCACCGGTTAGCATAGCCATGCCCAGCTCCAAAGGGATGTGAGTAGATAGACAGGCAAACATCTTCAATCGCGCGATGCATCTGAATTATGCGAGCGTCAGGAAACATTTTAAGTATCAAGCCAACATTTCGAAAATTGTGGGGTAATTTATCAGTAAATATCGGCTTGCCTATTTCGGGAAGTTTTTCGAGATACTGAGCTCTCAATTTCGACCAATGATCACTACTCCATTCCTTTGCAGGGGGCATCTGATTTGTTCTCAATTGATGCCAGAAATCCGCTGCGACAAACTCCATACCTTCCTGTTCCCCCGCATTGAATACCAGCTTATTCTGACCCAATATTCTTTCCACCAAGGTCGTACCACTGCGAGGCATTCCGACTATGAAAATGGGCGTAATATCAGAAGTTGCTTGATCTATCTTCGCCACGGGTGCGGCAAAAGCCTCCGGATCAAATTCGTTAATCGCTCTTGCTATCGATTGCTCTGTATCCTCAGGCTTATAACCTCCATTGACCATATCTTGAACGGAACATTGGATCGTATTCGCCTCGGCCAGCGCACTACTTGCAGCTTCGTAATCGCCATTTCGGTCACACATATCAGCCATAGCATAATTCAATAATGTTTGGTGCCGATGGTTAAGTGCTGCGATTTGATCAGTCTGCGAAAGTTCTGTTTTCAGAATTTGAATAAACTCAGCTAGTTCGTCCTGCTCCGCTAACTCTGCTTTTATAGACCATGCCTGCCCGTGATTAGGTTGGCGCTCCAACGCCTTATCTAACGATGATTTAACTCGGTCATAGTCGCCTTTCAATCTAGCTGTTCTTGCTTTAATGATATGCACCTCTGGGCGGTCTTCTCCCATCTCCAAAGCAATATCTAAAGCTTGGTCACAGCGATCGGCCTCTTGTGCAATAAGAAGTAGATCGGCATAGCGCAAGTAGTCATTCGCGGTCGGCTTAACTAATTGGAGATAACGCCCAAACGCCGCAATTGCGGTTGGATAGTCCCGAAGCTTACCCGCCGCTGTCGCTAGCTTATCAGCTACCTCAGCATCTTTTGGGGTGGCGTCATTAAGTCTTTTTAGAATCCCAACAGCTTCGCGCCAATTACCCAACTTACCTTGCGCTCTTGCAAGGATGATTTGGTCCTGAGGCAACAATTGGTTCAACCTAGATAATAATTGAACCGCTGCAGCAGGCTCTCCCAATCTAAGGGACATGTCGGCTATGCTAGGCACAAACACGGGATCATCCTGGCAATATTGTGTCGCTCTTTGCAATTGAAGAAGCGCGCCAAGCCGATCGCCTACTGTGGCGAGGCAACTAGCAAGATTGAATGCTATGTCAACCGCTTCGGGCTCTAGTTCTGCCGCGCGATTTAAAGATGAAAGTGCAGTTTCAAAGTCTTTGCTTTGGAATGCAATAGTGCCAATCGCATAATGTGCGGTAGCTTGATTGGGGTCTTCATTTAAAACTGATTGATAAAGCTCTAAGGCCAAAGAATGCTTACCTTGTTGAAGAGCGGCCTCTGCATCAACCAACACTTGTTTAATATTAATACTCAATCTCGTTCACCGGTTTTTTAGTTAGTAGATTAATTAGCTTAGAATAAACCAGCTTAGCAGCTGGTGAATTCTAAGAGTCAAGTCGTGCAGACAACAACCAACCTAATAGATAGTCATCATCTGCATAGAAAGGTTCAAGACTTTTGACAACGAAGCCATTCCCCTCAAGTAAGTTTTTGTAGCTATTCATTTCTTCTTTAGATTGGGCTGACTGAATCATTTGCTCCAATCTTTGCTTCTCAGCTGAAAGCTTAAATTTGACGGTTTTCGCCATCTCTAATGATCCAGATAAGTTAGTTTGTGCCGTATTCACTATCTGCTCGATTGCTGAAAAAATTTGACCAGTAACCGCTTCACTGTAATTCGCTGAATTATCCAAGAAGCCCTGCCCGCTCGATTCCAACACACTGAACTCAATCTCTCGACGCAGAAAACTGAACACAGTCTCAACTAAACCATTCGGCTCTAAGAGCTCTTTCATCTCCGTGACTTTTGACTTAGATGAGGTGATCACGTTACTTTGATCATGATGTATAAGAAATAGAAGCTCACCAAGTGATTTCAAATTACTGCTAACGGCACCAATAGTTTCATGCAAACCGGCGTACTCTATGCCGAACTGGCTCGTAACAGCATCAAAACGCTTGTCTAGAATACCTAAATCGTTGATATCAGTATTCGGGTAGAATTTGACTTGCTTAAGTTCCGGCCTATCGCTAACGTACTTCGATGGATCAATTGATGCACGATCGATTCCACTCAAATCAAGATCAGTTCTTGCTGATAGCATGGCCAAGGGAACAGCACCATTGCCCGTCGCAAGATCAATCATCTGCGCCCCACTCACAGCCTTTTTCGCAAAATCTTGCCAAACCTTATTCAATAAGCCTTGATCATTCTGCTGATCTTCAGCGACACAGCTATGTATCCTATCAGCCGCCCAATAGACCGACCAGGGTATCTCTTTTTCTTCTACAGTCATTATTAAAATTAGCTTATTTAACTCATTTCACTTTCAGTTGAAACGGGAAATACATCAAATGGTGCGGTCAATCGATAATCCTCTTCAGGCCCAGAAAATGGCACTGTGCCATGCCATATATACGAAGGAAATAGAACAACCATCCCTGCTTCGGGTCTTATCGCTCGCTCTACGATTTCACGATCCCCCAAGCCTAACGGGCTTTCACCGAACTTAATACAACCCTCAAACCCTCCATCTTCAGCCGACACCGAACTGGGTATCTGAATATAAAAGGAAGAACTAATCCAACCTTCTGGGTGAACATGGTTAACGTGGAAACCATTAGGTTTTAGCTTAACCGACCACGAACCTGAAAATTTGAAATGCTCGGACTTGCGACGATACATGGGGTGGGAGCTGTCATCAGGTAGTTCGTCAATATACATTTTTACGATACCCTGAAGCTGATCGCGTAATACCTGAATCTCTGAATCTTGACTATGAAACAACCTCGGAGCTGTTTGAGTACCATTCCTTAATGTCTGTTCTAAGGGTTCTATTTCAGAGATATGTTTAGCAAGTAAAGATTTTTCCAGTTGCCGCAGATACTGCTCCAACGATTCATAACCTTGTGGGGTCGTTAATGTAAATGTCTTGATCTGGCTTTCATAGTCACACAGCCAAGAATAACGATCGTCACC
>CAJQNY010000086.1 GCA_905479805.1 uncultured Arenicella sp. | reverse complement strand
CGGCGATGCGGATTCGAAACCTGGTGGAGTTAGGTCACTGATCATCAATGCAAAAAAATGGCAGCCACCGAGTCTAACCACTCGATGACTGCCCAAGCTACCCACTTGAAAAATGGTTCTACTTACAGACAGGCCGCCCAGCGGAGCATACGCTCGGCGTATAACCTGCAACGGAGTCTTCCAATTCCTTGAAAGTATAAATTCTTGCGTTATGCGCGGTTGCTATGTTCTTCACGTCAATACCAAGTTTGTTAATAGCGGTGAGCATATCAACGGTGCCTTGGCCAGCAACGGGTGTGCCGGAGGCAAATGGAGACCCGAAATGATCGGCGATGAAAATGGTTTTGCTTTGAGGGATGTAACTTAAGAGAAAGCTCGCAGCATGAATTGTTGAGACTTCATAAATTTCGACGCCATTTCGGCCTGATCCCAAGGTCGCTCGTTTATTTACGCTATAGAAATCACTGGAACTAGGTCGTTTGCTAGCAGCCGCACTAACCGTTTCCAGGTTTTCTGCAACTGTTACCAGTTTCGCACCTAAGTTTAATGCCGCATCAATGCCGCCAATATGATCAGCATGATGATGAGTGATGACCTCGTAAGTGAATGGTTTGAAATTTTCTGATTCTTTTCGATAGTGATGGTAACGATCTTCGAGCCCTGCATATGCGCCTATGCCAATCGTCCCCATATCAGTATCAACAAATAGCGAGTACGCATTTCCTTGGCCTACATGGTAGGCGTTGTTGCCTATCTTGTTTGCCTTCATTTCGGTGGTGTCAATTCTCTCGTCTTCCTTTGCTAAACCTTCAGGTAACGTGAATTGCTGATCATTCAACTCTTGGTTGAAGCTTAGTTGTCTTTTGACGCTTATCAAGTTGGGCTCTCCGGCAATCGAAAAATTGGTAGAGGACGCAAATTTGATACCATCACTAAGCTGATAGTTTGAATATACGTAGTCTAAATTACCAAATACCGCGTTACTGCGTTGCATTTTGGAAATCAAGAAGGTCTCGGAGTCGACATATAGAGTAAGCTCGGAACTGCTAGGGAAGGGCATCGATAATAGGTGGTGTGGCCGGCCCATATAGACAGAATCTTCGAGCAATTTGCTTTGCTCCTTAGCCTTAGAGAGTTCATAGACAAGTATCGTATCTGAGGTGCGCATTGTGCCGCCACCAAAGACGTGAGGGTCGGAACTGCCCGCTTCGCCATAGGTGCCCGCTTGAAAGTTGATAGTGTTTGCAATTTCTCCGTCAGCCATCGTTGTGCCTTGGAAAAGACCACCCCGCCCTTCAAAGTAGTTATCAAATACCGCACGATTATTTTTAATGTCAACAGTTAACACTTGTGCCGACTTGCCAATCTCGGTGAGTGCGGGCGTATGACTTTGCCCAACAGCTGGTGATAAATAATATTCTTCAATTCTATAGTTCTCGAGGTTCAAGATCGCATCACCGCCATAGGCGCTGACAACTTTATCTATTAATTCGTTTTCGGCATCTCCGGCCATCGAAATAGTCGGATATACGATTAACAAACACATAATACTTAAAAGTCTTCTAGTCATAAGGAACGCCCCAATCATGGTTTTTCTTGCTTACCAAACCGTAAGCAATTTTTGTTATTTAATAAGTAGATGCAGTGCAATAGGATTTCGTTTCAAAACTGCTGATTATTTTCATGATTATTTTTTGCCTGAATAGTATTCATGTCTAAATCCGTGCTGAGTTTTAACTAAAGCTGGTTATAATCTGAATCAATATTACAAAGAGCCCTTAACCTATTTCGACGATGACTTATGTTGGGATCTCACCAATTTGCCGGTAGGTGGAGAAAAATATGTCTTTAGATTTTGATAGTGCTCGTTTGCATAACCCTGATCTTACTTGGGAGCACGAAGAGTGGCGTAAACATCTGCGTAAGTTTTTGGATAAAGAGGTGGCTCCCTATTTGGATGATTGGGATGAAGCCGGCAAGATCCCCGATGAAATGTGGGAAAAAACCGCAGATATAGGCCTAATGGGTATGGGGTATCCAGAAATATACGGTGGTATATCTGAAGGAATTGATCAGCACTATTCAAATATTATTAATGAAGAACTCAGTCGCATTGGCTCAGCGGGTGGCGTCGGAAGTACATTATTAGTACACAGCATTGGTCTGCCCCCAGTGGTTAACTTTGCAAGAGATGAAATTAAGCAAGAAGTCATACCTCAAGTAGTATCAGGGAAGAAGCGAATTTCTCTTGGAATTACCGAACCCTCAGGCGGCTCGGATGTCGCCAACATATTGACAACCGCAAGAAGTGATGGCGATCACTATATTGTCAATGGTAGCAAGACCTTTATCTCCGGCGGTATGGGGGCTAACTGGCTAAGTACCGCGGTCAGGACTGGAGACCAGGGCGCTGCTGGTATTTCGATGTTGTTGATTCCCATGGATACGCCTGGAGTATCGCGTACGCCTTTGGATAAAAAACAGGGCTGGTGGTGTTCCGATACCGCGACAATTTACTTTGATGATGTTCGAG
>CAJQNY010000085.1 GCA_905479805.1 uncultured Arenicella sp. | reverse complement strand
CGTGTGGTGGTGAAACTGAATAAGGTCTCGTTCCAATGATGGACGGTTAGTACTTCTTCTTGTCTAATGTTTGCGGCCATTTACTTACTCGAGTGCGGATTCAAAACGCAGATAATTGTATTAATAGAGACGCGCGAAAGATTAACGAGACCGTTGCCATTTGTAAACCGAGCAACTAACAATTCTTAAGAACAATTTCGTATATCGTGCACGTTGTTTCTTATAAGTAAAAATGATTTAAATCATCATTTTAATAACTAGTTAGCAAATGAGGTGTTAGTGGGTAATTTCAATATGTTAAATTGCGAATCGTTGAATTGCTGCACTTGTTTGGTTGTGCCGTAACGCCAATTTAAGTAGCATCTCGGAATCATGAATAAGAAGCAAAATCAAAGCACTGAGTTCTCTCACTTAAACCATCGGGGCGAAGCTCATATGGTGGATGTCAGTGATAAATCGGTCACACCTAGAGCCGCTCAGGCTCGAGCGAGAATTGTCCTTGGACAAGAGGTCTTGGATCTGGCGATAAGTAACCAACTGCAGAAAGGTGATTTGATTGCCACGGCCCGGATAGCAGGTATCCAAGCGGCGAAAAAGTGCTCCGATCTCATCCCTTTGTGCCATCCCTTATCAATCACTAAAGTGGCCATTGATATTGAATCATATATTGATGGTGAAGAGGTGGGGCTTGAGATTACCGCTTTGTGTCGCACTGATGGCAAGACTGGGGTGGAAATGGAAGCATTAACTGCCGCTGCTGTCGCAGCGCTCACTATCTACGATATGTGTAAGGCCCTAGACAAAGGTATTGTGATAAAAGAAATTTGTCTAATAGAGAAGGTAGGTGGCAAATCAGGTCACTGGCAACGCGATGATTAAAGTTCTATTTTTTGCACGTTTAGCAGAGCTAGCTCACACTGACTCGTATAATGCGGATTATCGCGATGCGATGACAGTCCGGGTGTTGCTTGATGATATGGACGGTAAGTTGCCACAGGCGCTCATTGATTACCTAAAGTATGATGTGAGTATGATTTCAATCAACAAAGTCATGGCTGATTGGGATGATTCGCTTGAAGACAGTGATGAAATTGCATTTCTACCACCGTTTTCAGGCGGCTAAGTGAATACTGGAAAGCGCAGCTCGGGAAATGACCTAAATGAGTGATACGGTAGTCGGTGAAGTTCGGATTCAGGAGCAAGATTTTGATCTTGCTCAAGAATATCGCGAACTCCAGCTCAGATCACCCCAGGCAGGTGCCATTGTTTTTTTTGTTGGATTGGTTCGCGACTTATATGAGCGCCCCAGCACCTCTGGTTTGGAAGCGATTGCTGAGAATGAGCCCGGCAGGTCAGGCAAGTCCGGCAAGTCTGGCGAGTCCGGCGAGTCCGGCGAGTCCGGCGAATCCGGCGAATCCGGCCAAATAGATTATATTGAGCTTAGTCATTACGCCGGTATGACAGAGGCAATGTGCGAACAAATAGTTGCCGAAGCGAAACAACGATGTGATATCGATGCCGTGCAAATAGTCCATCGGGTAGGTAAATTATACGCAGGCGACCAGATCGTGTTCGTAGCGGTAGCAAGTCGTCATCGAGACGAGGCTTTTTTGGCAAGTCAGTTTATAATGGATTACTTAAAGACTCGCGCCACAATTTGGAAGAAAGAAGTGGGGACGCGGGGGCAGAAATGGTTAGGCGTTAAAGATAAAGATGAATATGCAGCTAAGCGTTGGATCAAATAATAGTCAAACTATTAAATGATTGAGTATTCGGCGTGGCGATCGTAACAATTCCGTTTAGGTGAAAGATATGAGTGACACTAAAGAATTTACCCCAATGAATGTAGCCGTATTGACGGTTTCAGATACCCGAACATCTGAAACGGATACATCTGGTCAGTACCTAGCTGATGAGTTGCTTAAAGCAGGTCATCATTTGGCTGAAAAGAAAATCGTTATCGATGACGTCTATTTTATGCGTGCCATCGTTTCAACGTGGGTAGCCGATCGCAGTATTAATGCCATACTGTGCACCGGTGGTACAGGCTTTACGGGTCGTGATAATACGCCAGAGGCATTGATGCCGTTATTCGATAAAAGCATAGAGGGTTTTGGCGAATTGTTTAGACACCTATCCTTAGCCGATATTGGTACGTCGACCGTGCAATCTCGTGCGACAGCAGGAATCGCTAACAAAACAGTCATTTTTTGTTTACCTGGTTCGACTGGGGCTTGTCGCACAGGTTGGGAAGGCATCCTGAAGGAGCAATTAGATAGTCGCCATAGGCCGTGTAATTTTGTGCCACATACCAACGCGAATTGAAACTCGGAAGCTGAGAAGACAACGATGTTAACAGTTGATCAAGCACGCAAAACTTTCATTGATTCCGTTGCACCGATGGAGGATATTGAAACCGTGGGTCTGGATGACGCGCTGTTGCGAATTTCAGCTGAAGATGTCACATCTAGTATCGCGGTGCCGCCTACTGACAATAGTGCTATGGATGGCTTTGCGATTAACGCAGCGGATATTGCTGGCTCCGAGGTGGAGTTGGAAATTTCACAGAGAATCCCCGCCGGGCAAATGCCACAGCCATTACAAGCAGGAACGGCGGCAAGAATTTTTACCGGTGGTGTAATGCCGGCTAACGCTGATGCTGTTGTTATTCAGGAGAACTGTTCTTTTGAAGATGGTGGAGCTTGTGTGAAAATAATGCAGCAAGTTCGTACTGGTGATAATGTGCGGCCTATGGGGCAAGATATCCCTATTGATGGACGTATTGTGTCTGCTGGGCAGAAGCTAACAGCAACTGATTTAGGTTTATTGGCATCGGTGGGTTGTGCTCAAATCAATGTGTATCGTCACGTTAAGGTGGCTATTTTTTCGACGGGTGATGAGCTTGCAGAACCTGGCGAAGAACTCAAGCCAGGTCAAATTTACAATTCGAATAGAACCATGTTGTTGGCGATATGCAAACAATTGGGTTTTGTTACGATCGATTGCGGAATAGTGGAAGATACCCTAGCGGCAACTCAACACGCATTGCTTACTGCTTCTGAACAAGCCGATATCATTATTACCAGTGGAGGCGTTTCAGTCGGAGAAGAAGATCATATTAAACCAGCGATTGAAGCGCTAGGCAGTTTGCAACACTGGAAGGTGCAAATGAAACCAGGTAAGCCTGTTGTTCTGGGTGAAGTAAAGGGAACTCCAATTCTTGGCTTGCCCGGCAACCCAGTCTCCAGTTATATCGTGTTTTTATTGTTAGGTATACCGACACTGAAGGCATTGCAGGGCCAGGGTCACAGAGAATTTATATCCTATAAAATTGCTGCGAATTTTGATAAGAAGGAAGGTTCGCGCGAGGAATATATTCGCGCCAAGCTGGTTTCGAACGAATCTGGCGAACTCGTATTAGAACGTTTCAGTAACCTGAGCAGCGGAGTACTAACTTCATTGTCGTGGGCTGATGGATTAATCCGTCAGCGTATTGGCGAGGCTATTTTGGCCGGCGAGCCTGTTGAATTTTTACCTTTACGAGAGGGTCTAATATAATGAGTGATCCGCAATCACAAACAAGCAGTTTGATAGACTCGTTTGGACGTCATGTACGTTACCTAAGATTGTCGGTAACTGATCGATGTAATCTTCGCTGCACTTATTGTATGGCAGAAGATATGCAGTTTCTGCCGAAATCTAAGGTACTTAGTATTGAGGAGATGGGCTTTGTTGCGCAGGCCTTTGTTGAACTCGGAGTAGAGAAAATTCGCCTAACTGGAGGTGAGCCTTTAGTTAGGAATGGGGTTATTGAACTCGCTCAAAACATTTCCAAACTTACAGGACTAAGAGAATTGGTTATGACAACCAATGGTGTTTTGTTGGATAAGTTCTCAGCGCCGTTAGTAGATGCCGGTGTATCAAGAATTAATATCAGTATTGATAGTCTGCGTGCTGATCGTTTTAAGACTTTGACACGCTTTGGTGTGTTGGATGATGTGCTGAGAGGTATTTCTGTTGCTAAGGCGGCCGGGTTTGAAAAAATAAAATTGAATGCGGTAATCTTGCGAGGGATCAATGACGATGAAATTATTCCTTTAACCGAATACGCGATCGACAATGGTTTGGACATTTCATTCATCGAAGAAATGCCCTTAGGTGAGATCGATAGTCATCAACGAGAAGAAACGCAATTAGATAGCGTGGATATCCACACTCAACTTGAATCACGTTTCCGTTTGGAAGCGTCTACTTTTTCTGATCCTGCGGCTGGGCCATCAAGATATATGCAGGTGGCTGATTCTGATACTAAAGTAGGGTTTATTTCGCCCATGAGTAATAATTTTTGTTCAAGCTGCAATCGGGTTCGGTTAACCGTAGAAGGCTTGCTTTTACTTTGTCTTGGGAATGAGCACTCGCTTGATTTGCGTTCTTTGCTTAGAGAACATCCCGAGGATATTGAGGCCATAAAAGCGGCCATTCTGGGATCAATGGTGCGCAAGCCAGAGCGTCATTATTTTGATCCGAATGATATAACAATTACTCGCCATATGAGTGCTACGGGGGGGTGAGGGGGTAATCTAATCTCTCTATGCAAGATGCAAGCTGTCGTAAATCATAAGTATCGTTACATCATGCTATATTCCGCTAAAGCGGGATGCACGTCGATGCGAACCCTCTATCTGGATCTACATCGAGATGAAATGACGACTGTTCAGCAAAGCCAGTTAGAGGAATATCACAATCTCAATGAAATATTTGCTTATGAGCCTGACTCTGATTATCAAGATTACTATAAATTCTATATTTCAAGAGATCCTTATGCTCGAGTAGTCAGCGCCTTTTTAGATCAGTATCTCTATGCGCAAAATAGTGGAATTGAGGAGATGTTTCGGTTAAAACCACCAGAGGGTGGTAATCCTCAGAATTTTGTGGACTTTTTATCGTATCTAAAGGGCGTCCCAGATGACGTCCGCGACAGCCATTTTCAGACACAGAATTACCTGATGTATGAAAATGAGCTTACCATTCGGCGATGGTTTCGAACCTCACCAAATGACGCTTTCGCGATAGATTATGTTGGGGATATTTCTAGATTCAATGATCACCTTATAAAAGTTTACAAAAAAATATTTCGCCGGCACCCCTTGATGCAGCAGCGGTTAAGAAATGGCATCAGTAATCTTTCTCGATTGAATTCATCCTATTATGGTCATGAGTCTGTTAAGAATGCGGCACACATGAGCCTGGCTGAACTCAATGCTCTACCGTTTGCGCCTAAGCCACAAGACTTTTTTTATACGGAAGAAGCTTTAGCATTGACTAGAGAGATCTATGCAAAAGACTTCACACTATTCGGGTATGATTTAATCGAAATCCCGCATAAGCATGCATCTTCAGTATTGGCCGAAATACCTGCAGATTTTGATTGGAAAACATACTTGATGTTGAGCCCAGACTTACCTCTTAATGGCATTTCTACCCAAAGGTTGGTGATGCGTCATTATTTAGAGTTTGGACGATTTGAGACTGATACTCGGTCATACAAAATTGAAGCTCCAGATGGTTTTGAGTGGCAGAAATATCTAGGTCTGCATGATGACCTAAGAATGGCGGGTATTGATAACGAGCGAGACGCCATTATTCATTACCTGGCGTATGGTAGGGATGAAGGGCGTGTCTTCTAAGTTGAGCTGATAGGCTGAATTTATCAGGCCCAACTTACTAGGACGAACTCACACATTTGAGTGAACGACAATTAAGCATAATTTTTTGAGGAAAAGTATGAGTATCTACGACTACAGTGCAAACAATATTAGAGGCGAAGAAATCAGCTTGGGTGATTATGCTGGGAAGGTGATGCTGATCGTGAACACCGCCAGCAAGTGTGGATTTACGCCCCAGTTCGAAGGCTTGGAAAAATTGCATCAAGAGCTCGAAGACCAAGGTCTGGTTGTTTTGGGTTTTCCTTGCAATCAATTCGCCGGTCAAGACCCTGCTGAAGACGGTCAAATTGAAGAGTTTTGTCAATTGAACTACGGTGTTTCATTTCCTATGTTTTCCAAAATAGATGTGAATGGCGGTGGCGCTCACCCTTTGTATCAATATCTAAAGAAGGAGGCGACGGGCCTCATGGGCTCAACAAAAATAAAATGGAATTTCACCAAATTTTTAATTAATAGAGAAGGTAAGGTTATTAAGCGATACGCTTCTTTAGATAAGCCTGAAAGCATAAAAAAAGATATATTAGCGTTGATCTAGATCACTTTGCATAAGCGCCGTTAAACAGACTTAACCAAGAGACCACAATCATGACTAGCATTGTCGACATTAGTGCCATACTTATCACTGTATCGGCACTATTTGCCTATGTGAACTACCGTTTTATTGGCCTCCCAACAACGATTGGAGTCATGCTCATAGCCATGCTCATGTCGCTCTTGGTTTACCTAGTGGGGCTGTTGGGCTTTGTGGATTTTTCTGATCAAGTTCGAGACCTGTTGAGCGGCATCGACTTCAATAAAACGCTTTTGCACGGGATGTTAAGCTTTTTACTTTTTGCTGGTGCTTTGCACGTGAATCTCAATGATTTGAAGAAGCAAAAATGGTTGATCTTTAGTCTGGCTACTTTTGGTGTGTGCATATCTACGTTTATGGTGGGGACGGCGACTTACTACCTATTGCAAATATTGGATTGCCATCTTCCTTATATCTATTGTTTGTTGTTTGGCGCCTTGATTTCTCCAACTGATCCAATTGCCGTAATGGCGACAGTGAAGCGTTTGGGTGTCGATAAAGAGCTAGAAACGACTATCGCCGGTGAGTCATTGTTTAATGACGGTGTTGGAGTAGTGGTCTTTACTGTGTTGCTTATGCTATTGCAAACGCCTGGGGATATTGAGGTGAGCCACATCGCAATTGTATTTCTTGAAGAGGCTGTAGGCGGGATTATTTTTGGTCTAATACTGGGGGGCATCGGTTATTACCTCATAAATACCATAGATAATTACAAAGTCGAGGTGTTGATTACATTAGCCCTGGTTATGGGGGGGTACGCTTTGGCAATGTATCTACACACCTCTGGCCCAATCGCCATCGTGGTGGCGGGCTTGCTCACCGGTAATGTACTTCGAGAGCATGCGATGTCAGATCAGACTCGGCAGAGTGTCGATGATTTTTGGGAGTTATTGGACGAAATATTGAATGTCATTTTGTTCGCGTTAATTGGTCTTGAGATGTTAATAATTCCGTTCGAGTCTCAATGGTTCTGGGCTGGCTTGTTGCTGATCCCATTGGTTATTCTCATTCGTGTGGTGAGTGTTGGCTTACCTGTGAGGATTATTGACCTAAAAACTAAGATGGCTCCTCATTTAGTGAAGATACTGGTGTGGGGCGGGCTGCGTGGCGGCATATCTGTTGCACTGGCTCTGAGCCTTCCTGAAGGCGAGTTTAGAGACTTAGTATTGTTTCTGACATACATTATTGTGGTGTTTTCAATTGCCGTACAAGGAATGACCATTGGGCCATTTATTCGCAAACTCACTTAATAGCGGGATTGAGGGTGCTTGCAAACAGAATAGTGTGAGCCTAAAGGTAAGTTTCACAGATGTTAACAACGTCGAAAGTATGAACGGTGGATTCTAATCGCACTATTTAATAAACTGTGCGTAGCTTAGCGGGTCTCTTTTTGGAACTCGGATTCGGGGGGATTTTTCACGGTGCTCGTCATCGGTAGGGCTCGCTAGGCTGAATTTTAACTGTCCGCTAGGCTGAGTCCTCATATATATTACTAATTGGCAAAACCTAAATAGTAGGGGTCTTTATTTGCTATCAAAATTGCCTGGTCGAGGTTTAATCTTTATTGAGGCGTTCAAAAAAAGATCATTCTCAATCGCATCTAATCGCAGAACGGCAAGCGCGGTTTTCCCTATTTTATTAACGCTTACGAGTTGTCCAGCCGATTTGCCACTTTCTAAATCGATAAATACTTTGTCACCTTCAGTCAACGTTCCTTGCGCTTGATCTGAAACCTCTAGATCGCAAATAAACATTCGCTGTTTCGGGTTTCCAAGATAATGCATGCGGGCGACAATCTCTTGCCCGGTGTAGCATCCCTTTTTGAAATTAATACCTCCCAGAAGGTCGAGATTAATCATCTGAGGTATGAATTGCTCAAAGGTTTGGGCGGTTATTTGCGGAATACCATCTTCGATATCAGCGCTAAGCCAGTCATAGCCTTCTGCGCTATGATCAAAATCAACATTTTCATGTGTTACAAAGAGTACTCGTGTGCCGAAACTCAGTAACCAAGCGTTGTCAGCTCTCGTCAACTTTCCAAATTCGTTTGCCACCGATGCCGATTCCAATAGCCCAGAATTTACCAGAGAGCTAGTTTGGTCAGCCCCGAGTATTGTGGTGGTTTCCATATATTCTATGTTTACCTTACTGCGCATAATATACATTTGTAGACGTTTGGTGATGGCCTCGCGTAGTTGGTGATCTATTAAGACATAGTAGTCGTCGCCATCGGACCATAGATATAACAAGGCGAGAAGGCGTCCTTTAGGGTTACAGTAGCCCGAAATCTGCCATTGGGTGTTGTCACCGTTTTCGCTGCTAACAAGTTTGATGTCATTGGTTAATTGCCCCTGTAAAAAGCCGGCTGCATCGGAGCCATTTATTTTTATGAGGGCGAGATGTTTTATGTTTTCAAAAGGCATAACAATAGGTGTTGGGATGATTACTGAATTTCAATTTAACATGGTGCACGTGTGAAACAGCTTTAGATCGTATAGCCAGTTCGATGGAACATTATACTACCTTAGTGCATGGTATCATTATGTTGAGTGCAGTAGCATAAATAGACCTGATTGATCAACGACAACCTTCGCAGGCAATGAAATGGAAAATCCTAAATCGATAAAAGTTGAGTCCACGACAGAAGATGGTGAGAAACAGCGGGTAGAAAATAGCGCCGATGCTGAGCGAACTAACACTGAAGCTTCTGTCCGAGCACCAAGCGAAGTGGTATTGAAAAACGAAAAAGCAGAGCAGCCTAAAGAGTTTAATGGTCCGGCAGGATTAGAGCCTACGCGTTACGGTGACTGGGAATCTAAGGGAAGATGTGTGGATTTCTGAGGCTAAATTTTTCGATTATGACAATGGTTTAGGCTGATACTTTAGGCCCGGTTGTAAGTGTTTCTCCGTCTGATTGCGACATTATGTCTAATATGCGCCGGGTTTTTACCATCAATGTACGGAGTTCGTGTAAAATAGCCGTCAAAATAGCTATGGCTACAAGGCATTCAGTCGATTAGAGAATCGGCGTGAGAAGTATCAGGTAGCAATAAATGAAATCAACAAAATCATAATAAAGAGATCTAAGGATATGCAGAAAGAACGACCGCTTTCCCCGCATCTGCAGGTATATAAACCCCAATTGACCTCGATGCTTTCAATTTTGCATCGTGGTACGGGCGTTTTCCTGGCATTGGGTACACCCGTATTGGTTTTATGGCTACTGGCGCTCGCAGGCGGAGCCGAAGCATATGTAAATTTCCAAGCATGTTTTAACAATTGGTTTGCTCAGTTATTGGTTTTTGGGTGGACCTACGCTTTGTTTTATCATCTTTGTAATGGCATACGTCACTTGTTCTGGGACGTTGGCCGTGGCTTCGAAATAGAAACACTTTATACCTCAGGAAAAGCGGTGATGCTTATTTCTGTGCTGATGACTGCTGTAACATGGTATTTTGCGGTTAGTCGCCTTGGAGGTGCCGCATGAGTCTTCGTAGCCCTTTATCGAAAGCTGTAGGACTAGGTTCAGCAAAGCATGGTTTTTCACACTGGTGGTGGCAACGGGTAAGTGCAATCGCACTGATACCTCTGTCTATTTGGTTTGTGTTTTCTGTGGTGTGCTTGGTGGGTGGTGAATATCAAACCGCCGTTGATTGGCTGAGCTCTCCTTTTAACGCCACTTTGATGTTGCTGTTCGTGCTGGCCGCGCTTTTCCACGGGCAGACAGGATTACAAGTAGTTATCGAAGACTATGTTCACACAAAGTGGGTGAACTTAAGTATTTTACTATTAATTAAATTTGCATCGGCATTGTTAGCTATTTTGGCAACGATTTCCGTATTCAAAGTTGTGTTGGGAGGCTAGGCCATGCAAGGTGATTATAAAATTATTGACCATTCCTATGATGTTGTTGTTGTTGGTGCCGGTGGTGCTGGATTAAGAGCAACTTTCGGAATGGCGTCAGCCGGCTTGTCTACGGCTTGTCTAACTAAGGTATTTCCAACCAGAAGCCACACGGTCGCTGCCCAAGGTGGTATGAGCGCCGCGCTGGGTAATATGGGCGAAGATGATTGGCGCTTCCACATGTACGATACCGTAAAGGGGTCAGACTGGTTGGGAGACCAAGATTCGATCGAATACATGTGTCGAAATGCACCCGCGGCTGTTTACGAACTCGAACACTACGGCGTGCCGTTTTCACGTACCGACGAAGGTAAAATTTACCAGCGTGCGTTTGGTGGCATGACAACTCACTATGGTGAAGGTCAGGCTTTACGCACATGCGCCGCTGCTGACCGTACCGGTCACGCTATTCTACATACTCTATATCAACAAGCTCTCAAACATAATGCACAGTTCTTTATTGAGTTTTTTG
>CAJQNY010000084.1 GCA_905479805.1 uncultured Arenicella sp. | reverse complement strand
CACTGGCTTCAAAACCCATCACTTCGATTCTAAGCATAGAATGCGGCATCATGGTCACTACATTCGGGCCCATTTTAACCTGTTCTAAGTGGTCGATATAATCCTTCGGGTTGTCCCACGTAAGAGAGTCGGCCACTCCTCTCAGTACATCCTTGGGTATATTTTCTACTCGAGCGTAACAGTCTACTATAGGGTCCGTCTCACCTACTCGTTGCGCTCCGAATGCGAGGCCTAAACTGCAATTAGCGATGACCACTGATGTCGTCCCGTGACGAGTTGATTCGGGCAAGCCTGGCGCTACCTCCAGCTCTAGATCGTAGTGGGTATGGATATCAAATAACCCAGGCATCGCCCATTTACCCGTACCATCAATTACTTGAGTATCTTCGTTGACCGATAGATCAACCCCACGGGCGATAATTTTACCGTCCTTAATGCCAATATCTTCAACAATAGCATTTTCCCCATTGTTAAAAACTTTGGCATTTTTGACTACCGTATCGAATTCTAATTGCTTGTTCATAACCGATCTCACTAATTTGGATTATTGCTGAAAAAATGCAGCCAAGATTTTTGCAGCGTTGGCTATCGCCTTATCTTTGTCGCTGTCTGAGTGTTCAAATACATGTCGATGCACTACCCCTTCCGCCATCGCGAAGATATTCTCAGCGACCAGTTCCGGTAAATCGACATTCAAACTTCGCACGAAATGTAGAACCTTGCGTTGTAGTTCCATCTCCCCCAAGCTCGAAATATTTCCCAACCGAGGATCTATACGTTTCCGGTATTCCAACACTTGATGTAATTCCGCATCCGCTGCATGAAATTCGTAAATGAAATGCATCGCTTTACAAAGCGTGTCTTCAACATCCAACTCGGCTGTCTTGTCGGCAGCATCCACGATGTTGGATAACCTTATTAGTTGAAGATTGCTTTCTATGTGGGTGAATCGTTGTTCGGCAATGGCGGCTAGAATGTCATCTTTGTTTTCAAAGTATTGATAGAAAGTACCTACTGCGACACCGGCTCCAGATGCAATCGTCTTAGCAGTAGTCGCTTCGTAGCCCGCATTGTTGAATGAAACAATCGCAGACTCGATCAATGCTGATCTCTTCAGTAGCGCGCGCTTTTGAATAGGTAGGGCTTTCATCTTTAAATCAGGTCTCTTAATCGTTAGTGGTGATAACACGCACTCAAACTTAAACCTAGTAATCGATTGTTAACATTCTAATGTGGGTCGGATATTAGATTAACTTGAACTTGACGTCAAGTTCATGTTTAATGTTTGACTCAAAACTTGATGCCCTACCAGAGAAATATAATGCCCACTAAGAATTCCACGCAATTTGCTACAAGCAACCTCGATGCTGAACTGAATGATTGGAAGGCACGCGGTACAGAGAGAGACATCAATGGGCATAGTATCTTTATAATTGATGAAGGCGAACACTCACTACCGGTTATTTTCATGATTCACGGTTTCCCTACTTCGAGTTGGGATTTTCAAGGAATTTGGGCTGAGCTGGCTAAGAGTTATCGTTTAATTGCCTTTGATATGCTCGGCTTTGGTTTTTCAGATAAACCGAATGAACGTAGCTACACCATTCACCAGCAAGCCGACTTTGCCGAGGCGATCCTTAAGGAGCTAAACATTGGAGAGTTCCACTTATTGGCACACGACTACGGCGACACCGTTGCACAAGAACTGCTCGCTCGGCAACTTGATGGATCGGCACCCACACCATGCCTCTCGGTTTGTCTGTTGAATGGCGGACTATTCCCTGAGACACATCGGGCTCTGCTTATTCAAAAATTGCTTCTGAGCCGCTTTGGTTGGATGTTCAACGCGCTCACGGGGTTTAAACAATTCAGCCAGAGCTTCTCCAAGGTGTTTGGGGAAGAAACCAAGCCCACGCAGCATGAACTGGAGCAGTTCTGGCAATTGGTGAACTATAAAGAAGGCAAACACCTCTTCTTCAACTTGATCACGTATATGAGAGATCGTAAATTGCATCGAACCCGCTGGGTTGAGGCTTTACAAAAATCAAAACTCCCTATTGCGCTTATTAATGGCTCCGTCGATCCAGTATCTGGCAGCCACCTAGTCACACGGTACAAGGAACTGAAGTGTCGACTCGATTATCTTGCGGAACTTCCGACGATTGGACACTACCCTCAGGTTGAAGACCCAGTCGCCATACAATCGCATTATCTAAAATTCCTAGCAACACTCTAACCTAGTTAGGGTGTGAGAATTTGCTTTTAGTTGCAATCGCAACTATTATCTGTGGCGATCAAACCACTTTACAGTTGCTACGAGATGTCTGCCTTCCAAGAAACTGAGAACAATTCACCTTCGATGACCCAACAAGAGGTCATAGACAGTTTACCTACGCACCTGCGTCCATTTGCTGCGTTTCAAGACTACTCACAGTACACTTCACGAGATCACGCTGTATGGCGATTCCTATTGCATCAATTGAATATCAATTTAAGTGATAGCGCCCATACAACCTATTTCGAAGGTCTTGGAAAAACTGGAATTGGCTTAGAAAAAATTCCGGAAATTGAACACATCAATGCCTGCCTCAATGAGATTGGCTGGCGCGCGGTGGTGGTTGATGGCTTTCTTCCCCCGGCTATCTTTATGGAATTTCAAGCGCTAAAAGTACTGGTTATCGCAGTCAATATGCGCTCGTTCGAACACATGCTTTACACCCCTGCCCCGGACATCGTGCACGAATCTGCTGGCCATGCGCCGTTTATAATTGATATAGACTACGCCGAGTTTTTGCAAAGATTTGGCGAACTGGGGATGAAGGCAATATCCAACTATAGCGATATGGCGGTCTATGAAGCGGTACGAAGTTTGTCGATCGTGAAAGAGATACCAGGTGCAAGTAAACAAGAAATTGCAGCAGCTGAAGAGCATCTAAAATCGTGTTCAGAGAATAATACCATTCCATCTGAGTCCGCATTACTGGCTAGATTGCATTGGTGGACTGTTGAGTATGGTCTGGTAGGAGAAGTAGAGGACTATCGTATTTATGGTGCCGGTTTACTTTCATCATTAGGTGAAAGTCAACAATGCCTAGACGATGATACTGTTACTAAACTTGCTCTAACCGTTGATGCGATTAACACCAGCTACGATATTACCGCCGCACAACCTCAATTGTTTGTGACGGAGTCCTGTAGACATCTTAGTCAAATACTCGAAGTTTATGGAAAGGAAATGTGTTATTTGCGCGGCGGCTCCAGCGCCTTACAAGAAGCGATCGAGGCGAAGACCGTGAATACCGCTGTTACTAACTCCGGCATTCAAGTTTCTGGCATGTTCAGTGCGTCACTTAGTGATGCTGTGGGCAACACTATTTATTACAATACTAGTGGTGGCACCCAGCTAGCTTATCAGGGTGAAGAGTTATTCGGCCATGGAATCAATTACCATGCAGCTGGATTTGGCAGTCCTCTAGGTCGCTTGAGAGGCTTAGAAAGATGCTTGTCTGACTACACCGTAGACGAACTAAAACGACATCAGATAGAACTAGGCACCGAGGTAGAGCTTCAATATCTTTCTGGCATACAAGTACGTGGTACGTTAATTGGGTTAATCAGAAAAAATCAGAAAAACATTTTGATGACATTTACTGATTGCACTGTTTTGGATGCTGCGAACAACACTTTGTTTGACCCAAGTTGGGGTAACTTTGATATGGCCATTGGCGATGAAATAATCTCCATTGAAGGAGGTTCCGCTGATATTAGTAAATTCCCGTTATACTCAGCGCCTTCGAATACCGCTGCTGCGCTTATCGAATATGACGATGCAATGAAAGCTGTTTTTGCTGACTATCAACAAGTACGCGAATATCGCAAAGCAATACATGGTAAAAAAGGAACACACGATCACGAAGGTACTCCTGATAAAAAGGACCTTGAATCTTTTGCTGCTTCTATCCTTGCGAAACCCGATGCGGATTGGCTCTTGATCTATGAAACCTTGGAATTGGCAATCAAATTTGAGTGCGCTGAAGCTGATCAGCAAACACTAGTTGAACGACTCAAGACAATCCAATCAACTGCCAATGAAGAAGTTACGACATTAATTAACCACGCACTAAATAGGCAGTTGGGTCTATAGCGATCAAGTTTGCTTAGCAGCCAGTCAGGTTAACTTCTTGTGCCAACAGCTGCCGCTAGAGTTGACAACAACTTTTCGGTTTCCTGGAAACCTATACATGCGTCAGTGATACTCTGGCCATATTCTAGTTTATCGGTCGAATTAACTTCTTGACGCCCTTCTACCAAGTGGCTTTCTATCATCACTCCAACTATATTTTTATCGCCCTGAATGATCTGTTCGGCAACGTTACTAGCGACTATCGCCTGGCGCTTGAAGTCTTTCAAACTATTAGCATGACTAAAGTCGATCATGATTCCTGTTGAGATGTGTCGATTGACCAATTCTTCATTCGCTAGCCTCACACTCTGCGCATCATAGTTAGGCTCCTTCCCACCACGCAAAATAATATGTGCATCTGAATTCCCCGCGGTAGTGAATAACGCCGTCTCACCTACATCGGTAGGGCTTAGAAATACATGTTCATTGCGGGCGCTAATAACGGCATCAGCGGCGATATTAATATTCCCATTAGTGCCATTTTTGAAACCAACCGGGCAAGACAAACCAGACGCTAATTCGCGGTGCACTTGGCTTTCAGTCGTTCGCGCGCCAATAGCGCCCCAGCTCACCAGGTCTGCGTAATATTGACCAGTCACTGCATCCAAAAACTCACAACCTGCCGGCATGCCCATTGCATTCAAGTCGAGCAAGAGCTTCCGTGCCAGTGAAAGGCCCTTATCGACATCGTAACTGCCGTCTAAATTTGGGTCATTGATTAGACCTTTCCAGCCAATAGTAGAACGGGGTTTCTCAAAATAAACTCGCATCACAATCTCAAGCTGATTAGAGTACTGTTGCTTGAGAGGCAACAACTTCATGGCATAGTCTGTTGCTGCCGCCACATCATGAATTGAGCATGGGCCCACGATCACTAACAATCGCGAGTCATTCTTATGCAAAATTTCGCTGATCGAGTCGCGTGTTCGACTCACCAAAGCATCTACTTCAGCACTAATAGGGTATTGCTCAAGCAAGGCATTAGGCGCGCAAATTGGATCAATCGACTTAATCCTTCTATTTGATGTCGTCATGAGTAATGAACGCCGTTAAGGCAAGCGGGTAGTTAATTCATCGGGAAATGATTATACCTCAGCTCGCGCTAGAATAGAGTTTGTTGCCCTATTCTAATCCAACGCAAGGCCCCATTCTTTCAACATTAGTTTGCGAATCACAGGCACCGGGGAATTGCCGTAACTCAGGAACTTGTTATGGAAGGTTCGCAAGTCAAAGTCGTTTCCCATCTTTTCTTTTAGTTCTTCACGAAACGCCAATATTTCGGCATAGCCGTTGTAGTAAGACGTAAGCTGTACTTGGGAAACTGTGGCACGACGCCATTTACCGTCAGCTTCGGCTTGTTCTTGAAAACCCTCAGCCATAAGCATGTTTATCGCGGCATTTTTTTGCATGCCCAGTACTTGAATTTGATAATCAAGAATAGTGTTAATTACCGCGCGCAAATTCCATTTACTGTACATCAACCACATTTCTGGTTCATTATTTCCATAACCAGCTTCCATCATCATGAGTTCAGAATACACCGCCCAGCCTTCTATCATCGCGCCATTACCGAAAATTGACTTGATCTTACTTGGAGATTTGTTGGCGTGCATCAACTGCGTGTAGTGTCCTGGAGTGGCTTCATGAATGTTTAGTACTTGTAGGATCCAATGATTGTATTCACGAAGATAGCTTTCGGCCTGTTCGTCAGTAAAGTCATCAAGGGGAGTCACATTGTAATAAGTATTAGCGGTAGCATCATACGGCCCTGGTGCATCCACAGAAGCACCAGCAAAACCACGTTGATATTCAGGAGCTTCCCGCACCACCAAAGGCCGCGTAGGGTCAGAATCAAGCAGTTTATTGTCATCCATGAATTTTTGGATGATAGGCATCTGACGGCGAATTTCTGTGACAAAATTATCTCGATCAACGTGGCGAGCAGAGAGGTGATCAATCATCATTTTGATTGCCACTAAACGATCCGAGGGCATGGATTGGCTTGCCAGATATTTCGGCCAAAGTTCCTCCGTAATCTTAAACATACGTTCATGCAAACTATTTTTTTCAGCAATCGCTTTTTGGTAAAGCTCTTTGGCCGAGTAATTAGAAACAATATCGTATTTGAATTTTTGCTCATAGAGACGTTCGCCAATGCGAAAATCTGGCACTTGTTCTTTTGACGTTTCAGCCTGAAGTTTTTCAAGCCAAGCGATATAGGAGGAAATTGCTGCGCTGGCAGCCATCAATCGCTCGTTCAATTGCTGGCGTTCCACCGGTGTCAAACCTGCTCCTTCAATTTTCCCAGGGATCAGTTCATCAAAAACAAGTAATGCCCCTTTGTTTTGCTGAATAGCCAAGTCTGTATGCTGCATAGTTGGTTTTGAAATCGACCGTTGAGCCGCTGCATAATAGGCTGGAACATTCTCTAGTCTCGTAGTGATTGTGCGTAGCCGCTCATCGAGTGGCTTATATTCGGTACTTAGTATCAGGCCGAATATATTGGCAACGTTATACTGTGATGGGTTCCATTGGTATTCCTTGAACTCATCTAGATACCAAAGGCCCGACTCTAGTTGGTTTTTAATCAGTTCGTAATCCGTGGCATTCTCAACCGACAGTTTAGCTTGATCTAACTCATCCAGTTGAGCCAATGTGCGCTGCATAAATACTCGCTCCTTGGCTCTTTGCGCCTCATTAGGAATCGGCAGTTGATCATCATACTTATAGTAGCCTACATATGTACCCCAGCCGGGTGCTAAAGACCAAAACTCGTCAAGAAAAACATCTTCAAACTTATCAAACTTTTGATCACTGCTAAGCGTATTTTTCTTGGAATCGCTCATGGTTGTACAGGCAGATAGTGTTAGAACTAACAAGGACCAAACCATTTTTTTAATCATCATGTTCATCTTTTATTATAAGTATGTGGGTTAACAAGAAAGAACTACTTACGTTTATAGTAGGCGCTCATTCAACCGCTGGCAAGATACAGAATTAGGTCTAGAGGCGAAAATTAAATGCCGCTTTAAATATTATGGCGGAATCCAATATATCATTCGTTACACGGTCACGGGTTTGATTGAATACCATGAAGTATTCGCGATCGGCTCGTGGTTGAAATCTGAGGCGACTATTGAAGGAAATTGTATCGCTGAAATTATCAGCCTGCACCACATTCAGCCAAGCCCACTCACTGTTAAATGCGTAATTGAGCCGTGCAGAATAGAGACGGCTGGTGAATTTTTGTTGGCCTAAATCTATGCGGTTTTCATCAGCCGAAAAAGATGCGAATAAGTGCTTGTTAGGACGCCACTCAATTGACGGTGATAGCTGAAAACGGGTGCCTCCAAAAAAATCACCATCGGCAACCTCCATACGAAATCGAATTGCTCGTTGTTGACCGGTTTCAAAATAGACACCGTAGCGGTCTGATTTATAAGTGCCTACAGGAATCTCGATATCGTCAGTTAGATCAAAAGCTTCGATAATTCCTTCGGTGGTTTCCCCAACAAATACCGTAAAGAAGTCATTGCTATTGGTGCTGCCTTCGAAGATATTCCAGAATACACGTTCGCTCTGCACACCACCATCAATCCTATCACTACGGAAATATTGTAGGCGAGTGCGAAACCAACGCCAGCGATCGTCCTCCACACGATATTTAAATCGAGCTTGGCCATCAACCTGTTCAACGCCACTGCGATTCACAAAACCCAAAGCAGGATTAAAATTCTCTTCAATACGTTTATATTCAAGGTAACCGCTATAACGATCATTGGGATAATCAACTCCTACACCAAAAGCACTTTGATTATCGTCAAAGCTATCTGTATCAGTTTCTTGGTACCAAGCATTAGCCCTAAACGTTTGATCGCCAAACACCTTGCTGTTGCGGTAAGTATAGTCCGCACCTAGGAGACTGTTGCTATCTTCTGAAGTTGGGTCACCATAGGTCGCGATAAGCCCCACTTCTGATTCTTCAAACAGGTTTCGACTAACCCGCCCTACAAATAAAGAATCATCAGCACCTTCTAGCTCAGTCTCCTGCTGGATTGCTAGCGCTCCGACATTCCATGATCCGGCACGTCCGGTTAGCTTAACCCCAGCATCAATATCTAAAGGTTCCCCCTCACTCGATAAACCAATTCTTCTGGAAAAAAATGGCCGTCCATTCTGATTGATATTACCGAACTCAAAAATACTGGCATCTCGCAAGAAAAAGTCTCGCTTTTCAGGGAAGAAAAGAGAAAAGCGATTGAGGTTAACCTGCCTATCATCGACATCTGTTCCAGAAAAATCGGTATTAACGGTAAAGCCTGCCGTCAAAAATGGCGTCACGTTATAAAACGATGTTAATGAAGGCTCAACTTTAAATTCACCATCATTATCATTATCGTCGAGATATGTCATTGAAATCGACGGTGCGAGCTCGATACCAAGTCCTTGCGTAAAACCTTGAACGCCACCAGCATAGCCAGCTGTCGAAGGGTTTACATTTCGATTACTCGACGACCACGCCATGTGCTCCCCTTTGCGCGGGTGTGTTCTACCAAAATTCAACCCCCAATTATCTGCCTTAGGATCAAATGAGATTGATTTGATAGGAATAGCCATCTCGGCAGTCCAACCCCAATCGTGAATCTTAGTATCCGTGTACCAAACCGTACTCCAGTCTTCGATAAAATAATCGTTTCCGATCAACGCATCACGACGAATTCCATTTGGATTCACCTGAAAAAAGTAGGAATTGCGCCGATCGTTGAAGGTGTCGAAATACACAGCCAGTCGATCATCAGAGAAAAATGGCTGACCTTGGATAAGTCCTTTTGCGGAGATATTCTTAATATCCGAATCATAGGCACGAAAAGCGACATAAATAAACTGATTGTCTCGTGCAATTTGAACTTCTGTTTTCTCTGATACCGGCCCTTTATCCGAGGGCTGACTTTCATGAAAGTCACTGATCACTGGGACGACCCCCCAAATTGATTCTTCTAGCGCCCCATCAATGGTCGGGCTCTGTTGTTGCGCATCAATAACAAACAACTCGACGTGTGGGAGTTGCGCTAGCGCGGAGTTTATTAACCATAGCCCACCAACAAATACGATGATTTGAAATTTTCTCAAGTTACTTACCCCGCCGGCCAGCTTGAATGTTGTAAATCAGTAGTTATTATCTTCTCTCTTTAGATGCTTGAAGTCAGCTAAACGTTGCAAACTTCATCAAATAAACACAATCGCTGTTTTTCACCAACTTTACGCATTGAGCCTTGTTTTATTAATGCACCGCCCTAGAGGCGTCGCTCTTTCGCATACCCTCAAGGGGCACCTCGTCCATGCGACCGCGACATACCTACATCCTGGACGTGCTTGACCAACTTTACGCACTGAGCTTTGTTTTATTAATGCACCGCCCTAGAGACGTCGCTCTTTCGCATACCCTCAAGGGGCACCTCGTCCATGCGACCGCGACATACCTACATCCTGTAGGCAAAAAAAACCTCGCTAAGCGAGGTTTTTTACATGCAGTGCATTGAAAGTAGCTTACGCTGCAACAATACACACATGCTTACGGTTCTTTGGGCCTTTCGTCTCAAATTTGACTACGCCAGTTTCCAAGGCGAATAGAGTATAGTCTCTACCCATACCGACGTTA
>CAJQNY010000083.1 GCA_905479805.1 uncultured Arenicella sp. | reverse complement strand
TTTTTACCAATCACTTCAATCGGATGATCTCTAAGCGCAGCGTTCACACTTACCAGCTGTTTATTATCAACTTGGTTATCATCATCGCTAAGACCTCTGCCAATTAAATCGGTACCTACCGAAGGCATGAACTCTTTTTCTAATAATGGCCGCGCTGCATGATCGAACAAGTAGCAACCATATTCAGCGGTATCGGATATCACCACGTTCATCTCATACAATTTCTTACGTGCAATCGTATTCGCGATCAATGGTGTTTCGTGCAGTGACTCGTAGTAAGCGGAATCTGGAATAATACCGGCTTCAACCATAGTCTCAAATGCAAGCTCAACCCCTGTTTTGATAAACGCCACCATTAATATGCCGTTGTCGAAATACTCTTGCTCAGAAATTTCGTCAGCCGTGACCTCTTGTTTTTCGAAGGCTGTTTCGCCCGTAGCCGCACGCCATTTCAATAAGTTCACGTCGTCATTGTCCCAGTCGGCCATCATGGTCGAGGAAAAATGCCCTGACATAATATCGTCTTGATGCTTTTGGAATAACGGACGAAGCACGCCTTTCAGCTCTTCAGATACCTCATAAGCTTTGATCTTAGCGGTATTGCTTAAACGGTCCATCATGTTAGTAACACCACCTTGCTTAAGCGCTTCAGTGACAGTCTCCCAACCGTACTGAACTAATTTAGCGGCATAGCCAGCATCAACGCCTTCTTCAACCATTTTGTTGTAGCACAAGATTGAACCGGTTTGCAGCACGCCACAAAGAATAGTTTGCTCGCCCATCAGGTCAGACTTAACTTCAGCGATAGGAGAAGACTCAAGCACACCTGCTCGGTGACCGCCTGTACCAACGGCAATCGCTTTAGCAATGTCCATACCATCGCCATTGGGGTCATTCTCTCTATGCACTGCAATCAGTGTTGGTACACCGAAGCCACGCACATACTCTTGACGCACTTCTGAACCAGGACACTTAGGGCATACCATCACGACGGTGATTTCTTTATTAATTTGCATGCCTTCTTCAACGAGGTTAAAGCCATGCGCGTAATCTAGGGTAGAACCGGCTTTCATCATTGGCATAACCGCACTGACGACAGCGCTGTGCTGCTTGTCTGGCGTTAGGTTCATGACGATGTCTGCATCGGGGATCAACTCTTCATAAGTTCCGGCGGTAAAACCATTTTCAACCGCGTTCTTATAAGAGGTGCGTTGCTCAGCAATCGCTTCAGCACGTAGTGCATAGCTAACATTCAACCCAGAATCACGAAGATTCAAACCTTGGTTTAATCCTTGCGCGCCACAACCGACGATGACAATTTTTTTATCTCGAATATAGTCCACGCCATTGGCGAATTCTTGTCGATCCATGAATCGACATTTAGCGAGTTCTTCTAACTGAACTCGAAGAGGCAGAGTATTAAAATAATTAAGACGCATTGCTATAAGGCCATAGGGGCTGTTGAAAATATACGGCCGGCAATATTAATCGAAAATGCCGAATGGGGCTAACAAATTTGGTGCGAATAATGCCTTTCCGAATGATATTTGGAGATATATCACCACTTTGCCTACTGCAGCTCTGTAAACCTCAGTTTTGGGGTAAGTATCTCGCTCTAATTACTGCGCCAGATAACCACCGTCGACGCTAAGAATCGTTCCCGAGATGTGCCTCTGAGTGGCTAGAAATTTGATTGCTCTGGCCACTTCACTGGGCTCAGCAATGGAACCAATCGGTATGCTGGCAACATTATTGTTCACCACATCCTGATTTTGCACCCCAACCTCGTGTTTAGAATAAAGCATAGGAGAATTGATAGCGCCAGGTGCGACGGCGTTAACGTTGATTTTCTGCGGGCCCAATTCTAATGCCATACTCCGCGTTAGCTGATCCAATGCGCCTTTGCTTGCACAATAGGCCGCAAGACCGGCCGCCCCCACCTGTCCGCAAGTAGATGACACGTTGACAATCGATCGATCACCCACCAATTGATTCACAAACGCCCGACTAAAATAAAACGGGCCATTAACATTTATATCCATCACCGATTGCCAATCGTCATCATTTGTTTGGTGCGCCGGACTTCTGAAAATGGTACCTGCGTTATTAACTAGAATATAAGCTGGCGAAGTCAGCTCATGCGCTGCTTTCTCCATTGCCAGTTTTGCAGACTCTGGATCAGTGACGTCGGCCGCCAAGGTAGCAATTTGATTGTTGGGGAACTCAGCTTCAAGAGCAAGCCTGGCCTCTGTTAGTTTATCCTTACTTCGACCAATTAATAAAACCTTTGCGCCGTCGCTTGCAAACTCTCTGGCCGTTGCAAGGCCAACACCGCTAGCCCCTCCGGTTACTATGAGACAGCTTTGCTCCAAGCATAATGGTTTACCTAATTCATCTTGTGTCATCTCTATCTTTCCAATGCGGGAATGTCTATAAATTTGGCAATGGTAGTTTGGCTAAGCGTCCGCCATCGACCACAATTTCTTGACCCGTAATAAAGCCCGCCTTGGGACCTGCCAGCCACACCGCCGTTTGTGCAATGTCGTTGGGCAAGCCCAGCCTGCCCGCCGGGTGTAGCGCTTTGATTTCAGCATCAACTCTTTCACGGTCTTTAAACTGATTCAAAAACTCTTCATTAAAAGGCGTATTGATCCACCCCGGCGCGATCGCATTGCAACGGATACCCCGTTCGCCATACTCGAGCGCAATATTATGTGTGAGTGATGCAACCGCCCCTTTTGATGCCCCATAGGCTGCATGCATTGGATTAGCACCTAAGCCCTCGATAGAACTGATGTTAACAATCGCTGGTCGCTCGCTTTGTTCATTTGTCATCAGAGAAAAAGCATGTTTAGTCATCAAAAACACACCTCGCACATTAATATTCATTACTCGGTCCCACTGCTCTACCGTCATATCTTTCAGAGCGACTTCAGTGCAGATACCAGCACAGTTAACCAATGCATCCAAGCGCGAATAGCGTTCGTCGATCGAACTCATGAGAGCTTGAACGCTAGCTTCGTCACTCACATCAGTTTCAAGGAAGCTCAATCCATCAACCGACTCTTTGGGTGGGTTTAAATCGGCCGAAACAACCTGATAGCCCTCCTCTATGAAAGCGTGACAAATGGCCAAACCGATATTCTGCGAACCACCAGTGACCACCGCAACCCTTGAATCGCTAATCATGATAAGCCACTACCTTGCTTCGCTGAGCGCCTAGGCCTTCAATGGTGGGTTCTAATATATCGCCAGGCTTGAGATACAAAGGTGGATCCATCCCATAACCAACACCTTCCGGCGTACCGGTAATCATTACGTCGCCTGCTTCCCAACTAAGATACTCGGAGATTCGTGATACTAGTTCAGCGATGCTGTAGGTCATATCAGAAGTGTTACTACTCTGACGCGTTTCCTCGCTTACCTTAATCGAAATATCTAAGGAATTGGGGTTTGCTACTTCATCACGAGTAACCAACCACGGGCCCAAAGGCTTCAATGTATCGGCACTTTTACCTTTGGTCCACTGCGAACCGCGCTGCAATTGAAACTGACGTTCTGAAACATCATTCGCAACGCAATAGCCAGCAATATGAGCTTCGGCATCTTCGGGTGTAATGTAATTGCCACCTTTGCCAATCACCACGCCAAGTTCAACCTCCCAATCGAGTTCGGTACCACCTCGAGGAATAATCACATCATCAAAAGGCCCATTAACGGCGGTTCTTGAGATCAGCATAAACATCGGTTCCTTAGGTTGGTCCACACCGGCCTCCGCCGCGTGCTTTCCATAGGTAAGTGCCACGGCAACAATTTTGCCTACATTACCTACCGGCGCTCCGACTCGTGCAGAAGAATCCACTAGGGGATAGTCCGTCATCGCCATGGAATCAATTTTCGCAATCGATTCGTCATTCAAAGTATCGCCATTCCAATCGCTTACGATCGACGAAACATCTCTAATGTGACCTTGCTCATCGACAACACCTGCTCTCTCGTTGCCCTTTTCTCCAAACCTTACTAGTTTCATCTCGTTTCTCTTATGCTCTTTAATTTTTTTCTATTAAACGAACGACCATTTCATCTGTGAGAGTATTTCTGCTTTTTGCAGCTGCAAAAATCTCAAAAGAATCATCGATGCCGTCAACCAAGGTTCGACACTCAGCTAGCCCTAAATAGTCATTGAGGTAACCATTATTAGCGTCTGCTGGAAATGGCATTGCAGCACCGCTGGCACTAATTTGCGCATTGGGATAACGCTCGATGATAATACTCATTACATCCTCTATCTCTGCCGGCGTTCCATCGAGATCAAAAACCAGGGCGTTCTCATGCCGCATAGTAATAGCCGCCACAAAACGAGCGGCGGCATCTTCTGCGTGCAAATAGCTCACTGGCCCTGTGAACGGTATTTGATAGGGTTTGTCCGCGAACGCCGCTAACATCGCGATAGTCGGGGCCGCACTCATTCCTTGATCACGCCCTGGACCATAGACAATACTGGGTCGAATCCCAACGCTGGGAATCTGCCAATCTTGCCAATAGACGGCGGCCATTTGTTCGCCATATATCTTGTGCGCACCATAGAGTGTGGCGAGCCAGTCGTTGTCACCCATCGCTTGAGCTGCAATCGAACTGGCATAGGAGATTTGTGTAATACCATTTTGTCGAGCCGCTTCGAAAACATTCGTTGAACCGACCACATTCACTTGCACACTGTCCAGAGGGTCAGCCTTACAAAATGGTGCTTGCAATGCTGCAAGATGAATAATCGCTTTTACGTCATGTGCCTTAATCAGATTATCCAGTGCCGTGTAATCTGTAATGTCACCGGTCTCCCAAACGTAGTTCTCATAGCCATCATCAATGAGCGCTAATCGTTCACGGTTATCATGCAAGTCATAGGCTATCGGTTTGGCGCCCAACTCCGCGAGAATTTTCAGCGCCCATACGCCAATACAGCCAGCGGCTCCGGTCACTAATACGCTTTGTCCGGCGATTAAATCAGGCTTTATCATTCAGTCATTCTCATTCTTTGGAAGGGCTAGTTTGCTTGATGAAACTAACTGCGCTCTGAATTGTTCTAATGGCGCGAGTGCTGCATCTAAGCGCTCCTTTAGGTCGGTGGCGGTTTCAGTTACATCAATATCATCGATTAGTTGAGCTAGACGCGCGGAGGCTCGCCAAGCTTCATGGCGTGCTAACTCTGGCACAATGCCAGGATCCTCCCAAGCAGCCATATTGACTGAGTTAGTAGCATCGTTAGCGGTAGACGGTGTCACCACGAAGGAAGGAATCATGGTGATTCTTTCAGCTTTGTAAGTTAGTTGTCTCGCGCGGTGAAATATTTGGTTGCCCTGTTGCAGAAACCCATACCCAGCTTTCGGAAATGTCACTGTCATTACCCGTTCGCTCGGCAACTCTGAATCCACGCCTTCCTCACCGTCAATTCCAAGCAACTGTTGCCCTTCATGCTTAGTACCATCAAAATATTGAAACTCGCCCCCTGCAAATTCATCCGGGTTAGACATCAGCATGACGATATCAAACGCCACAGAATCAGTATGCCAGGTATCCACCGCTTTGCTAATATCGTCCGGCGCATAATTTATTCCACAGGCAACCGCTGGAACCGAATGTCGCGCCAAAGAAACCCCGGTCAAGGATGATAGGTGCTTAGCAAGTTCGGGACTATCGCAAAAATCTTTCACAAACTGCGATCGATAACCTGCTCCCCGTATATACGAACCCAAACGATTGGCTCCTGTCCCGACAGTGGCATTACGGTTTGAGTACATCCGGCGACACAAATCACGCATCACCTCCACGCCTTCGTCTGACAAAATACGAAATGCAGAACAAACCCCAAAGTTAGATGGGCTATCAGCGATCTCAGATTCGCCGTAGCCTAAGTCGCTCAGGCTAACAATAGATTTTGGGTCTTCGAGCGCCAGATGTTTGTTTGCTGAGAACACGGGCTCATTCTCCAGCGCGATGTATTCCTCTGGTTTCTTGCTGGGGAACGGCAGGGTATTTAAAGTATTTTGCATTGAGCGCCTCCTCGAAACGTATTCGCGAATATAGCCCCAGAATTTATATTTATGCAATCAAAATATCGAATCATAAGTAAAGCCAATCAATGCTAGAAGCCTTGTGGGTCTGTCGGATGATGAATGTTGCTAGTACGAAAGCGCTACTTTGGTTTATTCTTTCGCTAATTTTCGAGCAATGGAACAACCATTACGTCTCAAACCATCAAAAGACTAACCTCAAATTATCACTTTCTCCTAACGCAAATCATTATCCGACAAACCCACTACTCAAATGAATGTGGCATACTGTCGGCCGCTAAACCATAAAATCAATAACAATAAGGCTACCTTTTCGCGCTTGATAATCTAAGTGCATTGTTGGTTATAGCCAATTTTCACCAAGGAGAAACCCGGTTTTGAGTAATAAGAACCCAAGCAACGAATTGAATATCCATAAAGCCGAATCTGGCTTTTATGAGGGCTTTAACCAGATCGTCGCAATCAGCCCTAAAATATTGATCGCAGCGCTAATCATCTGGACGGCTATTATGCCCGACGTTGCCGGAGCGCTGTTACTCGACTTACAAAACTGGTCTATCGCCACCTTTGGCGGATGGTATATCTATGTAACCGCATTCTTTGTGATCGTATGCTTGAGCCTAGGGTTTTGGCCAAAAACTGGCAAGATCCGACTCGGCAAAGATAATGAGCCTCCCGAATTTTCACGCTTCTCTTGGTTTACCATGATGTTCAGCGCCGGTATCGGCGTAGGCATGCTGACCTACTCTACTGCTGAACCCATCTTTCATTTCGCTAATAACCCGGACACGATTAAAGGTTTATCAACAGCCCTGGATGCAGACAATGTTCGTAACGCTTACAAATGGGCCTTATTACATTACGCCCTCACACCTTGGGCCTGTTATGGCATCGTCGGCATGGCATTAGGCTACTTTAGCTACAACCGCGGCTTACCATTAACCATACGTTCATCACTGCAGCCATTGTTTGGTAAGAGCATCGAAGGCGCTCTAGGGCACGTGATCGATGTTGTTGCCATTATTGCCACCATCATCGGCGTGAGCGTAACCATCGGCTATGGGGTATCGCAATTTGCTTCAGGTCTGTTCAACATCACGGGCATGGAATGGTTGAGTGCTGGAGCCGGAAAACCAACCTTGATGGCACAATTATTCGCCCTACTAATCATTATGGTCGCGAGCACAGTGTCTGCAATGTCTGGCATTAATAAAGGCATTAAATGGCTATCTAACATCAATATGAATTTGTCATTTTTCTTATTGGCATTCTTCTTAATATTTGGTGCAGCCGTATTCGCCTTCAAAACTTTTTTCTATGCAATCTGGGACTATTTGCTCGCTCTACCTGCAATGTCTTTCACTGTTTGGAGCGACAACGGAACCGAACCAAGTACCAGCTTAGCCAGTTGGCAAGGTGCCTGGTCAATATTTTATTGGGCTTGGTGGATTGCTTTTGCACCCTTTGTTGGGCTATTCCTAGCGCGCGTTTCACGTGGTCGAACCATTAGAGAATATGTTCTCGGTGCTATGCTAGTGCCTACCTTGATGTGTTTAACCTGGTTTGCACTTGTTGGCGGTACCGCCATTGATTTGGAGCTTTCAGGAGTAGCTAACGGGGCAATCGTCAATGCTGATATTTCGGCTCAACTTTTTGAAACACTCAACTTAATGCTCTCACCTGAGCTTGCTATCGCAATGTCCATAGTTGTCGTTACACTACTACTCACTTACTTAGTGACGTCAGCGGATTCAGCCATACTGATAATTACCACCATAGCGTCGGCGGGTGATGAATCTCAAAAAGACCGCAAGCATATTATTATTTGGGGGTTGATTTTCACGGCACTCATTACAGCGTTACTGACAGCGGGTGGCTTGGACGCCTTGCGGTCTGCCATGATCGTCGGCGCTCTGCCCTTTTCAATCGTCATGGCGTTAATGGGGATATCAATCGTGAAGGCCTTGGTCTTTGATGGTGCTAAGAATTAGTGCACTGCCCATATTGACCATAATTAAGCAAACTTGCGCAATATTTTATAGAATTACTTTATGACAAAAAATACAGTTGGCCATTTAATAAATGGCGCGATAGTGTCTCCTGACAGCCGCACATTGGACATCAACAACCCCGCGACGGGGATATCAAGTAAACAAGTTTGCATGGCCAGCAAGGCAACCGTTGAAGAGGCCATCACGGTCGCCGAGGCGGCTTTCCCTGAATGGCGGAATACGTCGGCGATAAACCGTGCACGTGTCATGTTTCGGTTTAAAGAGCTGTTAGAGAAGAACGCCGATGAAATCGTCCGCTTAATCGGCGAAGAACACGGCAAGATCTCGCATGATGCGGCCGGTGAACTACAACGTGGGATTGAAAACATTGAATACGCCTGTGGTGCGCCGGAATTACTCAAAGGAGAATTCAGCAAGAATGTAGGCCCTCAGATCGATTCGTGGAGTGAGTTTCAACCCTTGGGTGTGGTTGCTGGCATTACCCCATTTAACTTCCCTGCGATGGTACCGTTATGGATGTATCCGATGGCCTTGGTCTGTGGAAATTGTTTTATCCTTAAACCCTCCGAACGTGATCCAAGCTCCGCACTGTTTATCGCCAACTTGCTTAGAGAAGCCGGGTTACCTGATGGTGTGATGCAAGTCGTAAATGGCGACAAAGAAGCCGTAGATACTCTGCTGACTGACTCACGCGTTCAGGCGATTAGCTTTGTAGGTTCGACACCTATTGCAGAACATATCTACACAACCGCCACAGCTAACGGTAAGCGTTGCCAAGCTCTTGGTGGCGCGAAAAACCATGCCATCATCATGCCAGACGCCGATATGGACAACGCGGTTAGCCAATTGGTTGGCGCTGCCTTTGGTTCATCCGGCGAGCGATGTATGGCCTTGTCGGTAGCAGTCGCGGTTGGCGACGCGGCGGCGGATGCCTTAATAGAAAAGATGAGTACGCAAATGGCCAGCCTGAAGGTAGGCCCTAGCCATGATGCCAGTAACGATTTTGGACCATTGATTACGGCTCAGGCGAAAAGCCGAGTTGTTAGCTTGATAAACAGTGCCGAACAAGATGGCGCAAAGGTGGTGGTGGATGGACGAGATCTACAAGTGCCTGATCATGCCGATGGTTTCTTTGTTGGCGGCACTCTTATTGATCATGTCACCACCAAAATGGAGTGTTACGCGGAAGAAATATTTGGCCCTGTGCTACTGGTGGTCAGAGCCAATTCGATGCAGGAAGCCATGGATATGATCGATGCTCATGAGTATGGCAATGGCACCTGTATTTTTACTCGTGACGGCGAAGCGGCTCGATACTTTTCAGACAATATCAAAGTCGGTATGGTCGGTATCAACGTCCCTCTACCTGTACCGGTCGCCTACCACAGCTTTGGTGGTTGGAAGCGTTCTTTATTTGGTGACTTACACGCCTATGGACCAGATGCCGTTCGGTTCTATACTAAGCGTAAAACTATTACCCAACGATGGCCTTCGGCTGGTGTGAGAGAAGGTACTGATTTTTCCATGCCAAC
>CAJQNY010000082.1 GCA_905479805.1 uncultured Arenicella sp. | reverse complement strand
GTTATTTGATGTTTATAGAAGATTTTTGCCGGGAGCTAATTGCACTTGGTTACCGCGATGCGATGGAACAGCGCAGTGATATAGAGGCCTTCCTTAAGGATAGCGCGTGAGGCTAGCTTAGCTATTTTTAAACAACTCTTCTAGTTCGGGGTCGTTAATCCAGTTCTTTAAGAATCGCCTTCTGTCCTTGCGGTGAGACCATCTCCAAGAGAACAGGAATCGATGTTTCTTGGCAGCATCAAGGTCAATGAATACTAAATGGCCATCTAACCAAAGGAGGTTGCTCGCCTTCAGGTCGCCATGCGTTAAGCGGTATTGTTGCATGATCTTAAATGCGTCGAAGACGGCCTCAGCAACTCGCTTTTTTCCATGCGAATCCATTTTCGGTAAGAGAGTCAAAAGTATTTCGCCTTCTATGAATTCATTAACGAAATAGGCATCTTGACGGAGGGGGCCAAGCCTTTTTTCATACATGAGCAATGGCCTACAAACATTTAAACCACAGGCTTGAAATTTATAGCTCATGCTCCAACAACGTCGTGCCCGCGAGAGGCGAAAGGTACGCTTTATGGCATGTCCGAAACTTCTGGCATTATATCGTTTGATGACAGTCGTTATATCGCCGCATCGGGCTTTGACCACGGTAGTTGTTCTATCGTTCTTAAAAACGGTGTCTGCGTTCACGATAGCTTTATCTAGCGTTTTCCAGTCATCATTCGGATGCGTCGGCTTCAAATGAGCCAGCCAACGATGAGTTCGCCAGTTAGCCCGAGTTTCGATACTTTGCTTAAGCCAATTGTTATTCATGTTGAATGCTGCTTTTTGACGTTAAGCTCGATTGAGTATGGATCGTAACGCTTGCCATTTAAGGCTATTTAGCAATGTGGTTTTGTGAGACAGCCTTGTTGTCTAAAAGGCCTATCTGGTCGCTCTTAATAGCATTTTCGGTATGCTGAACTTGGTTAGCGTTTGGTGCTGAGCGTTCTGTATTGCTGTCCTTTTTTTCAGTTTCTTTAACCAGGGCTTTACGTCTTTCGGACTCATAGAGTTTATTGCCGCGGCTCACAACTTTTGCCCAGAACGATTTTTCTGTTTCGAGTATCTCTCTAAGTGGTTTGCCTCGATAGAGCTTAATGAACCTGAGTAGATCGCGTGAGCTAAGTCCTATGTCCTTGCTTGAGTAGTACAAGCCAGCAATATCTTTTACTGCCCAGCGCTCAGGTGTTTTGCGACGCATTTGTAATCGATGAAGGTCTATCAAGTACAGTTTGCTTTCTGCAGATATTTGTTCGTCCGGCTCGTAGTGAGCATCTAATAAAAAGTGACAGAGGTAGAAGTCACGGTGATTAGCGCCGTTTTCATGGATCACCCTGGCAGTCTCAACCACCTTATTCATAATCCATCTTTTGAGTCTTATTTGTTTTAAAGTACTAGGAGGGTTTTGCTTCCATTTTCCACAAAAATCTTCCAGATTAGTTTCGGTCGGTAACGCTTCGGTCACGATGAAAGAATGTTTAGTAGCTGGGTTACGTCCACGGATACCGTAAGCGGCAACAGTCATGGTATCTATTTCCAAATCTTTAAGCCGGTGAACACCGTGCCATTCGTTTAGAGCGCCTACCACCGGGGCACGTAAATAGGTGAGATTCTTTACAATCTCCCCCCAACCAACTCCAGTATGCATTTTTAGGAAATAGTCTTTTTTGCCTCGAGTAAATCGTAGGGTTCTACGGCCAAGTGCCTCTCGATAAACTTTCCCGTCGATATTCATCATGTCGTAAAACGAGTCTTGGCCTTGCAGCGCCTGCCTCAGTTCGTTGATGATATATAAGGACTCATCCCTCTCTTGGCGTTTTTCGCCCGCTAAATAGAGGTCACGCTGGGCACACGTTTGTTCAATGAAATCGACAGCTCTTTGTGGCATTACATAAAGGGATGGGTTCTGGCCGTACTTAAGCCCATTTTCGCGCCAGATCTCTTTTTCTTCAGAGAGCAGCATTTCATGAAGCTTCTGGTTTAACTCATCCTGAGAAAAGCGTTTTCTAAGGACATGCCCGGCTTCGGCCATTTTGATATGCGGTGCATAACCGCATACAGGGGTTGCGAGTACGGGCAAACCGGAGACAATGGCTTCTAGCAATACCCCGCCAGTCGTTTCCGCATAAGCAGGGTGCAGTAACATATCTCCTGCCTTCATGAGTGCAGGGACGTCTTTACGTCCGCCTAGGAATTGAATTCGGTCGGCTACATTTAATCGTTTTGCATCCCGTTTGTATGGTTCAATTTTATCTTGGCCAACGACAAACAGCTTGGTTTTGGCCAGCAACTGTTCCGGCAAAGCGGCCATTGCAATGATTGCTCGATCTAGTCCCTTCGTGCTGAATCCTGAACCTATTAGAAGCACTAAGTTTTCGTCTTCTTCTATCCCGAGAGATTTTCGTAATGCCACTCGATCTGGCAACTTTTCAAGATTAGCCCATCTCGCTTTTTCGAGAGTGGGTGGGAGGCAGAGGAATCTTGAGTCTTGGGTTAAGTAGTGTTGCTGGTAAATAGCCTTTTCACGATCGGATAGTGACAAGATATTAGTCTGCGACGAAGCTTCGAATACGCCTCGCTCAAAGCGTGAAAAATACAAAAACCGAGGCGTGAACCTATAGAAAAATGAATGCCTTAGGTAGGAACGCCCAATGTAGCAATAGTCCCCACAATAGTAGATATCCATGCCAGGAATTTTGTTAAACCCGACCACTGCATCATAGGACTTTCCTTCGAGGTGTTTTCTTAACTTGCTGTGGAATGAGCCTGCCCGTGTATGGTTGGTCAAACCAAAGTGATTGACGATAATTACTTCAACACCATCTGGCACGTCGCCTTCCCAGCTACCTGTATAGACAGTCGCCTTATGTCCGCGTTGAGTGCATTCATTTGCAATTCTCAGCATATCTAGAGATAGACCGCTATATGGGAAATGTTTGTACAGGCAGAATGCAAAATGCATGGAATTACTCACTATGACTCGGAATAAGGTGGTTCAAGAATTATTGGATCGAATTATACGCCTAAAATATGAGCAATCTAGGAAATTTGTTTATGTAGGCTCTGCCAGATTGCTGAGGCAGAAAATATTTGATAACAAGGCGGGTCCTTAATTTCATTAGTTAACTTGTTGCAGTGTTTTTGAAAGCAAGGCGAGCAATGATACTCACTCTGTAGGTGTGTCTGTGATTCGCCGATTGCTCCGGTAAGGCTAGCGTCAGTTGAGCCATAGATAGAGACTGTGGGGACGCCAAGAGCCGCCGCCATATGCCCCAGGCCGGTGTCAACGGCAATAGCCCCAGAACTTGATCGCAGTTCAATGGCAAGTTCGTTCAGTGAGCTTTTTGGAAGGACTTCTACCCCAGCCAAGCCTGTGGCAATCCAATCAGCTCGCGCTTGTTCAGTTTTAGTGCCCCAGCTAATTTTAACGTGATAACCATCGGCGCACGCAGCTGATGCGATTGCTTTCCAGGTGTTATTCGGGAGATGTTTGCTATCCCATGTCGTGCTGGGAAAGAGCAATATTGTTTTTGTTTGGGGGCTCAGGGTAGGGAATAGTTCCTCCCTAATTTGATATTGAGGAGATGTTTGATTTTTCAGAGGATAGGAGAATGCGCCAGCAAAGAGTTGCTGAAGTCTTGAAATGGCATGTAAGGCACGCGGCACATCAATTCGAGATCGATAAAATAAAGCCGCAGGCCGCTCCTTAATTGAGTCAGCGCTGAACCCCGCACGTCTACCGCCAGGTTTGAGTTTAGCGAATCGAGCGAGGACTGCGCTTTTCATTAATCCTTGCGCATCAATAACGATATCGTATTGCTCTTGGCGAAGAAGTCGAACAAACTTCAGGAAATCTTGGAAATTCACCCAGTTTAACTTTCTCCAGCGGCGAGTGGATACGGGGATAACTTTAGTAACGGAGCTATGCCACAAAGGAATTTCTGCAAAGCTACCTTCAATCATCCAATCAACCCGGGTGTCAGGATAATTCTCGTGTAGATCTGACAATGCCGGTAGCAAGTGAAGTGCGTCGCCCATCGATGTTAGTTTGACAACCAGTACCTTCATTGTAATAACACTCTAGCCTGAGATAAAACCAAATCTGGAGTTAGTTTATTCATGCAGTCGTGGTGGGAAAGAGGGCATTCACGTTGATGACACGGTTGGCAATCTAATTTGGTTTGAGCGATTGAGTGATTCGAGCTTAATGGCGGTGTGTGTCCTGGATCAGTGGACCCGTACACGGCTATCAATGGCCGTTGTAGTGCCGCCGCTATATGCATTAACCCAGAGTCATTACTGATTACAAGCGATGCACAGGAAATCAAATCTATGGCGTCAGGTAGTGTTGTAGTACCCGCTAACACTGTGCAGTTTTGACCACAAAGTGAATCAATTTCATTACAGGCAAGTAGGTCATTTTCAGACCCCATCAACCATACTTGCCAGCCCTGATTTAGATAGTGGTCAGCGACATTGGCGTAGTGAGTTGAAGGCCACTTTTTGGATGCCCCGAATTCAGCGCCTGGGCAAAGCACCAATATGTCGGTATCTGTATTGAGTTTATTTTTTGATAAAACGCCACTAACAACAGATGGCGATACTTTCAACTCGGGAGCATGTATCTGTGTTCTGGACTCGCTATCTTTCTCAGGATTTCCTAGTTCAACAAACCTCTCTACGGTCATCGGCAACAGGGTTTTATTAAGATGGCGAATATCGTTTAATAAGCCCCAACGTTGTTCACCGAGAAAACCTGTTCGAGTGGGTATTCCCGCGATAGCAGGCACGAGCGCTGATTTCAGAGAGTTGGGCAATAGAATGCAATTCGAATAATTTTTGGTTTTGAGTTCACGACCAAGTTGGATGCGTGCGCCTAGGCTTAATTTTCCATGTTGAAAGTCAGCATCGATCAATTCATTAACTTCCGGCATGCGATCGATGAGTGCGCCGGTCCAACGGGGTGCCAATACATCGATATGTGAATCTGGCTCGCGCTCCTTAATACTCAAGAACAGGCTTTGAGCCATCACCATATCGCCCACCCATGAGGGGCCGACGATCAAGTACTTATTGGGTTTAGCAATTGCCATACCGCTAACAATACCAGTGTGCTTTCAGGAAATGTACTAATCTGTGTTGGAGATAGTTAGCCATTTCTCAAAAGCAATTTACCGGAATCAAACATAAGTTAGCCAATCTTCGCGGCTAGGGTCCCTTCCGTTCACGGCATCGAAATAGCGTTTTTGAACTTCTCTGGTAATTTTTCCGGCGGAGCCCGATCCTATTTCTCTGTCATCAAGAGAGCTAATAGGAGTTACTTCAGCGGCTGTTCCAGTAAAAAATGCTTCATCCGCTGTATACACTTCGTCCCGCGTGATTTGTTTTTCGATAACCTTCAGTCCCATATCACTTTCTAAAAGTTCAACAACGGTATCTCGAGTAATCCCTTCCAATGCTGAAGTGAGTGACGGTGTATAGACCTTACCGCGACGCACAATAAATATATTTTCTCCACTGCCTTCAGCGACGTAGCCATTAGTATCTAGCATCAGTGCTTCGTCATAACCACAGCGTTCGGCTTCTTGCAGCGCCATAATTGAGTTCGTATAGTTCCCGTTGGTTTTCGCTTTAGCCATCGTGCTGTTGACGAAATGCCTATTGAAAGATGAGGTTTTTACTCGTATGCCTTTTTCCAACGCATCTTCGCCTAAATAGGTGCCCCACGGCCATGCTGCGACCATTAGATGAACCTTCAATCCATGTGCATGTAAGCCCATTGCTTCCGAGCCATAATACGCCATCGGGCGGAGGTAGCCTGAGTCCAAGCCATTTTTGGAAATTGCTTCGATTTGTGCTTGGTTAACCTCTGCGGCGCTAAAAGGTATTTCCATTCCCATGATTTTTGCTGACTGAAAAAGTCGCTCAGTATGTCGTTCCAGTCTAAAAATGGCCGGACCTTTCTCCGTGGCGTAGGCACGTACACCTTCAAAAACCCCGACTCCATAGTGAAGTGTGTGTGTTAATACATGTACTTTCGCATCTCGCCAATCTACGAACTCACCATCCATCCAGATATAACCATCACGATCATCAAACGACATCTCTTACTCCAAAATATTCTTTTAAGCTGTTTTCAAGGTTTCTCTACCAATTGTCGTATTGACAATTCGACTCACTATTATAAAGCGTGCTGATAGGGAAAGCAGTGTTTTTTGTATTACTTGATGACAAGAAAGGGAATTTAAACTTGAGATCCTGAGCATTAACTATCGCTGCAGTTCGATTCGATGTCACTGATAAGCTTGCGATGTGCTGATGACGCTTTGACAACGTCCAACCGAGGGTGGCAATGTAGATTCATCGGCATGGCCAAGGGGAAAAACTGCAGGTCAACCTCACCAGATTCTGATGCGGCACCTAATAGTATTTTTGAGGAGTCACTATTGGTCAGTAAATCTTGATGGCCCAAGCCTTGCCCCGCGATAAAATTGTCAATACCGTTTACGTTCGCACGATCTGAGATGTGTATATGCCCGCTTAATAGGGTGTGGATGTTTGCTTTTTTTAACTTGTCGATTAACCAATCTCGCTCTCCATGACTCCCCATGTGATGTTCGCTATCTGGGATGGGGTCGAAGAGGGGTCTATGTGTGAAGCCTATTTTACTTTTACTCGACTTGTTGTGTTTCCCGGCCGGTTCACTTAACTCAGTTAGAACGCGTGCTCTGTGGCCAGAGCCGTAAGGGATAAAACTTGATGCTGTATCAATATTCACAAAATGTGTTTTTCCAATAATAAAATCAAAATTTAAGGGGCCAAAATTATCCAGGAAAAATTGATAACGAGGGCCTTTATCGTGAAAATCGTGATTCCCTATACTTATGAAACAGGGTAACGGTGCATTATTGAAGAGTTTAGCAGCGTTTTCAAAATCGCCTTGGATATAGTTAATATCGCCAAGGTGCAAAAGAAAATCAGCACCTAGATCATGAGCACGGCGTAAGCACCAAGCAAGCTCAGATCCGCCTCCCGTATCGCCAATAGCAGCAAAGGTGAAATCCTTTTTATTCGACTGGATCCAGCTGAGGCTAATGGTTTGGTCTGCTTCGAGGCTAACATCAATATTTCGATTAATTCCGTCGATTGATTCCACAACATCACCCTTTCCAGTGATACTAAGCGTTGCTGTAGGAAGTACGTTTAACAGGGTGAAGCGGTAATTAGTAGCCGAGCTAGAGGTAAGTTCAATGCTAGGCTTGGGCGCGTAAGCGCGCATAGTGTGTGTTGAGTATTGGTTCTTAACGAAGATTGCATTGTCAGCTTGAACCTTAATTGAGCCCTGAACCATTGAGGATTCAGGTTCTCTCGGCTCCCAAACGAGAGGAGGAATTCGCATGCCTCGGAAATAGCTATACGCCGTTAACCCCGCTAAAGAGGAGCCGAGGGTTGCGATACTTAGAAATTTACGTCGGGAGAAGTCAGCCATTATTCCACACTACCATTCCTGATACGTGGTGCTGAATATGAAAAGGCTATCATCACCTTCTCCCTGGATAATCTTCAGCGGCTTGCCAAAGTGGAAACCCAGAGTTTGTCGAGTAGTATCTTCTTTGAAGATCTTTGTATTCGACACCATGGCCACGAAATCGAATGTTCTTATTTCGTTGGTTCGAATGAAGAGTTGGAGTATATCCAGAGAATACAAGTTATCGAGGTTGGCTTCTGCGCCTCTGTCCGAATAGTAAATAGCCAGTTTATTATTGCTGTAAATACTGGCACCTTCGGGCAGATTGTTTTTGATCCAGATACCACCTTCCTTGATGTATGACTTCTTGCTTTTGACATCTAAACCCTCTAGCGACACCAAGGTCAACAGCAGCATTACCAACCCTGCAGAGAGTTTTCCTGCAATACTTGAATTGGTGAAGAAAGTTATTAACTGATCTAAGGCAAAAGGAGCAAGGATGAGTAGCGTGAGTGCCGTAGCCATGGCGTAACGGCTAACGATAAAATTATTGGATAAGCTGAAGCCAATCAGCATGACCAAGTTGGTGAACAAAAATATCAGCCAAATTTTTCGAGTCAGTTCTTCTTTCAAGGTTAGTCGTTTGAAATACGCGTACGCTGCAAAGATGAAGTAGAAAATTGCCATACGCCTGATTAATTCGTAGGCGACTTGTTTGGTATTGCTGGAGATGAGGTCTAACAGACTAAAAAAGGTGAGCTGTCGATCACCCAAGCCATTTTGAATATTGGCAATGAAGAAGTCTGTGAGGCTCCCAATGTCCTGATTCGCGGCAATCGAATCTGTGTATTTATCATTGATATACCAAAAAACAATAGTTACTGAACTCACTGCTAAAACCACAGAAAGCATGGCGAGTACTTTTTTCCGATGAGGGATAGCATTTGAGCCAAATAAAAACAGGAAATACGGCGCAATTAGAACGAATATTATTCCCTCAAATCTAAATAAGCTGCTCAGTCCAGCAAATACCAACCAAGCTATTAAATATTTTTTGTTAGGTTGAACGCAAAATTTAAAAAGAAAGTAGAGCGACCACAAATAGCAGCTTAAATAACCAAAATCTCGGATGATAAAAGAGCGATATTTACTAATACTCGGAAACATTAAAATCATCACTGTCGCGAGCAGTATGATGCGTTGATTATTGTCTGACAGCTCAGCAACGATGCAAACAAAGGCCAACGTTAATGATATAGCGAATAGTGTATTGAGGATAAATGCAGCTGTTTCAACATCTACAAAAAACAACTTTGCTGTGAACGCAATGAATAAAGAGTAGAACGGCCAGCTGTAATAATCGAAAGCCGCGGTTAGCTTCCCTTGCAAAAATAATTGAGCTACTGATGTGTAAGTGACGCCATCGAAGTTAATGACTGGATCTAGATATATGCACCATGCTGAAAGCGCTATGTTCGCAAAGATGATGCTAAGCACCAGCAGTGGGCGATGTCGATATAATTGCAACATGTGTTCTATCTTATTTTTGACCCACAATTACCAGATTTATTATGTTCACGGTGAACGTGTTGCATAAAGTCATTTACCCATTGCCCACGGAGTCGAGTCGAGATTTGAAGGTCGAGTGTGAACAATGCCGGTGGATGCGTTATGCTAGATATAATCGATATTAAGATTCTCGATTTCAGAGACTTAATTGAGTCGAATTCTAACACGAATCTCGATGCTAATTTCAGCTTGCATTTGGCATATTCTATGAAAAAAATATTGGTGACTGGCGGGAGTGGCTACATTGGTAGCCACACCGTTGTTGAACTCCTAGACGCAGGCCATGACGTGGTTATATTGGATAACTTAAGTAACAGTGGTGTTGGGGTTGTTCAGCGAATCGAGACTATCTCTGAAAGGTCGGTTAAGTTCATTCAGGGCGATATTCAGGATGAAGCTTTGCTTGATGAGTTGTTTAAAGAACATAGCTTTGATTCGGTAATTCATTTTGCAGGATTAAAATCAGTTGCTGAATCAGTTGCTGAACCAGAACGTTACTATCAAAATAATGTCGTCGGTTCAGAAACGCTATTCAACTGCATGCAACAAAACAGCTGCAATGAGTTGGTCTTCAGTTCTTCGGCTACGGTATATGGAGAACCAGAATCAGTGCCAATCTCAGAAGGCGCTAAGCTGTCTGCGACTAATCCTTACGGAGATTCAAAATTGGCTGTGGAGAATGTTCTAAAAGAATTAAACAGCTCAAACCCTGAATGGAAGATTTCCATTCTTCGATATTTTAATCCGGTCGCTGCTCACGCAAGTGGAATGATCGGCGAAGACCCTAATGGAATACCCAATAATCTACTGCCGTATATTGCGCAAGTAGCGGTCGGCAAGTTGGATCGTTTGGCCGTTTTCGGAGATGATTATCCCACACCCGATGGAACAGGCATCCGTGACTACGTTCATGTTGTCGATTTGGCACGAGCTCATATTGCTGCATTGAGCTGTATCGAAGAAGGTCAGTCACCCAAGGTTTACAACATTGGAACTGGCCAGGGTTATTCTGTTCTTGAGGTTGTGCAGGCTTTTGAAAAGGCGGCGCAATGTAAAATACCCTATGTACTAGAGCCGAGACGCCCAGGAGATATCGCTAGTTGCTATGCAGATGCATCACTTGCTATGAAGGAGTTAGGTTGGAGTGCTGCCTATGGTTTGGCGCAGATGATGGAAGATCATTGGCGATGGCAGCAGCTAAACCCCAACGGCTATCAATGAACAACTTATTCCTGACTATAAGTAGAGGTTCGAATGGTGCGATAAAATCCGCTAAAAGGAATCGCGGCGAAACCCGCTAAAGAGAAGTGATACGCATCTTACGGCGAAACCCGCTAAAAAGAATTGATACGCATCTTACGGCGAAACCCGCTAAAAAGAATTGATACGCATCTTACGGCGAAACCCGCTAAAAAGGGTGAGCAAAGAAGTTACGTAGAAACCATGGTTGGGTTATTGGGTTGGGTAGGGGCCATGACTACCGCGCAACTTCAAAGCTCAGGCGTATGGTAAACCAAGCGGAGACTAATAATCAATAGTTATTGCACAATTGTAAAATAATCATCCGCTTAGCGAACAGATCTGTGGAGACTCATCAAGGTTTAATCCTACCAAAGTCGATCTACTTCTGAGCGTTAATAGTCGACATCACCTTTATCTACACGAGCGGCGAACTCTGTAACATGGCCGCTGGCAAGAGCCTTAGCTTGTCGTCGCCAGTCTTCTCTTTCAATGCGCCCAGGAAAAGAAATAAAGTTATCCACCCATGCGACATTGTCATCAGTCCACGCAGAGATTTGATCAAATTTAAAAATACCTAATTCGTTCAGTGTGCCCTCGATAACACCGCCGATACCTTTGACTCGCTTTAGATCGTCCGCATCATCGGGGCGTTGTGAGAAGCCCAAGGGTTTCCAACTATCGCTGATAGGAATCTCGGAAACAGAATTAGCGGTTCCGCTTGCAGCGGAGGTAGCCAGGGCGTTTGCTTCGGTATTGGTGTCATTATCACTCGCCGTACTGGTGTGCACTTCTTTGTTGCGACAACAAAAAAACCAATGGGCAAACCAACCGAGAACAAAGGCGATTAATAGCCATACCCATATTTCTAAAAATAAAAACCACATAATATTCTCCTTAATTTGTCACTTTGAATTCAATACGGCGATTTGCAGCCCGACCAGACAGGGTAGCGTTATCGGCAATTGGAATGTTTGGACCCAAGCCTTTAGAGCTGAATCGGCTTTGCTCAAGCCCCAAGTCGACCAAGCGTTCTACCAGGGCTTGTGCGCGAAGCTCGCTCAACAGCAGATTCGCGTCTAAACCGCCGGTGCTGTCGGTGTGGCCGGATACTTCGAATTCCTTATATGGACACTTTTTTGCAGACTCGGCTAAGTTTTTGATGAGTTCGTCGCTTTCTGGCCGAATGCTTGCTTTGCCAGTATCAAAATTGATTTTCGCCTTGGCGAGCAAGCTCACAATTTGTGACTCACACGTGTTCTTAGGAGCTTCCACGATCAACTGATTGTCGATCGTGCCAGTAAAAGCAGATCGGAATTGAGATTCAACGAATTCACGATGTTGTCTACTTTTTAATGTGCCGTTCAAAGTTAGCTCATCACCATCAATTGAAACTTTTCCCCCGTTACCTAAATTAGTTAAAGCGCCAATGAGGCTAGTCCAGGCAGTGCTTGGTTTGTCTCGTGATCCTAGTTTCAATTTGTTGACTAATTGCAGGTTGCTGAAGTTTGATTTGACGGCGGATACAATTTGGTCGATTTCACTCTGTTCGCCCACAATACCGTTCAGTACGATGCTATCGCCGGAAAATGAAATATTGAGTTCTGGGTCTTCAAGCGTTGGTGCAACTATGTCGCCGTGGAATTTAACCGTACGGACCCCTTCGCCTCGGGCGGCAGCGCTTATCGCTGATTCGATGGACTGTTCGTCGGGTGCCGTGCCAATGAGTAGAACGTCTCTTCCTTTATTATAGGTTTCAGCGTCCACCCAGCTCTTTTGTGCTGATAATTCGTTCATGGCATTGGACGCCACTTTATCTTCGATGCTGTGCCAATTAAAAAATAAAACAGGAAGCAGAAGTAACAACGGAAATAGGATAAACGGCCATATGCCGGCACAAAATGGTGAACAGTGTCTCATTATGGTTCTCCTCGGTAGCCCTTAATTAACTATATAGTAGCCATAAAACTAAGGGCGAATATTTATTCTATTAAAAGAGTATGGCCATCAGAAAACTAAATAACCAGTTGATACGCGATCTAGTTACGGTATTTTACGATTCGGCATCCTGTTCGTCGTCGCCAAGCTCGAGTAAGGCGACACTTTGTACAGCATTGCCTGCTATTCCCTTAATCGAGCTGTACATATAGTTGGTATTAAGTAGTACGCGATCGATTTGCTTCTCGCGTTTCTTCCAAATGCTTTGCATAGACCGCTTCTCGCTCTCTAGATCTGTCTTAAGTTGTGTGAAACCTTCGACAATAGCTTCGATTTGCATTCTGAACTCGGAACCCGTCAAGAAATCATAAAGCATCCCCATTTTGTCGCCTTTGTTTTCTTGTATGACCAATGCTTGGGCGATTTGGATTAGAGACTCACGCAGAATTTGGCTTAGGTTCTTGAATTCCTCAAAGGTACAAACCCACACACCATCAATTTGTCCTAATGTTGGCATGCTATCGGGCATGGCTTCCGTTACCAGTACCCCTATGTCGGCGCCTTTGGTCTGAATGTCAGACTTAAACTTCTCGATCCACTGTGGTTGGAAACTCTTAGTACGCTTACTTTCGTAATAGATTGTGCCACATCCTTCCCGGCTTATCGTGTTGATATGTTGCAGAGTATCCGCGCCTTGCGCCCCTTTCTTTATTTCTTCAATTTCGTCTAAGGGGAATTGTGAGCGTAACCATTCTTCGATCGCTAATTCTTGGACCTCTCCTTGGAGTTGCACAGAGCCCTGTTCAGCCTGGCGTTGTGCGTCACTCAGTTGCTGCTTCAGTTGGTTGATCACTTGCTCGCGTTCGGCGACTCTAAGTTCAGCCTGTGAGGTGAGCTGTAATTTAATTTTATCGCTTTCCTGTTCTAGCTGTTTACTGAACTTTCTTTGCGTGTCTAATTCTATTTCAGATCGAAGTGTTCCTTGATCTCTTTTGAGTTGCTCTATTTCAGATTGGGCTTTATTTAGAGCAACAACCTTTTTTGATTTATCGTCCAGTTCAGCCTGCATTGCAGAAATGCGTTCAGATTGATCTTGTTCAAGGCGAGCCTTCAGTTTTAAGGTTTCTTGTTCAAGAGATTTATTTACCCCTTGTCTAATCCGTTCTTCAAGCTCTTTCCCTTGTGCTGAGATAGCCGCTCTTTGTTCGTTTAACTTAATTTGTTCAGCGGCGAGTTGTTCCTGATATTTATGTTTGGCTTGTTCCTCTAGCTGTGTGTACAGCAGCTCATTCACATCTATTTCAAAGCCGCAATTGGGGCAATTAGTGTTCTGTGAGTTACTCATAGTAGATTGTCTAGTTTAAAAGTTGGTTGAAAAATTCCCTTAGGCCCGACTCTCGGCTTGATTCCCATGCCTTGAGAGCGGCTGTTCCAATAACTGCAATATCAGCATGCTCGCCAATAAAGTCTATGTCGTATTTGTTGCTAACCCCAAAGCCTACTGCAAGCGGGAGTGACGTAACGGTTTTACAACGTTCAATGAAACCCCCAACTTCTTGATTCATTTCAGTGTTACTTCCGGTTACGCCCTTTCTTGCGACCGTGTAGATAAATCCGTCGGCCGCTTCCGCCAATCTTATTAACCGTTCATCGCTGTTTGTGGGTGTCATCAGGACGATGGGCGCTAGGTCTAATTGATTAGCGATTTGGTGCAGTTCACCGGCTTCTTCAACGGGTAGGTCGGGCAGAATGAACCCCACACCGCCAGCGGCTTTTAGGCGCTCTAAGAAAGTACCATGACCGGTTTTAAAAACGGTATTGTAGTAACCCATCATAATGACTTTGAATGGAAAGTGAGAACTGACTTTCTCCATAAACGCAAAGCAATCTTCAACATTCACACCGTTGGCAATGGCTTCTTGATTAGCCTTTACAAACAACGGGCCATCGGCTGAAGGTTCGGAGAAGGGGAATTGGAGTTCGACTAAATCCACGCCATATTCAGCCATGATCTCTAGTTCCTTCCAATTATCTTCAAAGGAAGGGTAGCCACAGACCACATGCGTCATGATCAATGCAGTTCTATCACTGTTGGCGAGTGCGCGCTTACGCTCTTCAATGTAACTATTAAGATTCATACTCGGCCGCCTTTTGGCTAATGAAACGCTTCCAATGGTCATCACCTATCGCGTCTGCAATAGTGAAAATATCTTTGTCGCCACGGCCTGAAGTGTTAATTAAAATTATTTCGTCTTTTTCCATTGAAGGCGCTTCCTTGATAGCTTGCGCAAAAGCATGTGAGCTCTCTAATGCTGGGATTATACCCTCCGATCTCATCGTCATCTTCAGCGCCTCTGTCACCTCGATATCAGTGACTGCCTCAAAACGAACTCTCTCCTGTTCCCAGAGATGCACCAAGATAGGATTCACGCCGATATAGTCCAGGCCAGCCGCAACCGAGTGGGTTTCCAGCATGTTCCCGTCGTCATTTTGTAAGAAGTATGTCTTCATGCCTTGTGCGACGCCGACCGATGCGTCTTTATACGCGAGGCGAGCGGCATGGTTGCCTTTACCCGGACCAAAACCTCCTGCTTCACACCCGATTAGCTGTACATCGGTATCCTCCATAAAACCTTGGAAGAGGCCAATAGCGTTTGAGCCACCGCCGACACAGGCAAATATTTTGCTCGGCAATTGCCCCGTTACATCCAACATTTGCTCTCGCGCTTCTCGCCCGATAACAGATTGGAACCAGCTTACCATTTCAGGGAAGGGGTGCGGACCACAAGCAGTGCCTAAAACATAATGCGTGTTGTCCATATTAGTGACCCAGTCACGCAGACATTCGTTGATAGCATCCTTAAGAGTCTGTTGACCGTCAGTTACGGCAACGACCTCAGAGCCCATATTCTCCATCCAAAACACGTTTGGCCGTTGGCGCGCGACATCCACGGCGCCCATATATATTTTAGACTCAAAACCAAATTTCGCAGCCATTGTGGCAGTGGCATAACCATGTTGCCCCGCCCCTGTTTCAGCGATGACCCGCTTTTTCCCCATGCGTTTAACCAAGAGTCCTTGGCCCATCACATTATTTATCTTGTGAGACCCAGTATGATTTAAGTCTTCGCGTTTCAAATAGATTTGCGCGCCACCTAATTTTTCAGATAGGTTTTCTAAATGGGTAATCGGTGTTGGGCGACCAGAATAGGATTGCAAAAGTTGTATGAACTCTTGCCAGAAACTCGGATCCTCTTTCGCATTGCGAAACGCGACAGTTAATTCCTCAATCGTCGTGTGCAGGATTTCGGGTAGAAATGTCCCACCATATTCACCGTAATAACCTTCGCGGCCGTCTTTAAAGTCGAACAGATCCATAATTTTTCGTGGTAATTTTGCTATTTAGAGTTGGGTGTTGTGCCATGAATAAACCGCTGGTCTGGGTTTAGTCAACAGAACTAAAAGAAACAGCCGAGCAGGCGACTTATCGTAACATTCGCGAGTATGGGGAGACAGAATTAATTGTCATTAATTCTCGGAAGCGTGGCTTCCTTGTGTAGTATTTGACTTTCAAGATATTGATGGTGTGAAAATGGACTCAGTATTCCTAATTAAGGTTATTTCGGCGGCACTGTATCCATTGGGTTTGGTCATGGTATTTGCGATGCTTTCGGTACTGGCGAGATGGCGACGAAAACTACTTATGGCGCGGGCGTGTTGGGTGTTAGCGCTGGCCATTTTTTTGCTGGCAAGTAATCCGCGATTTGCGGCACTGTCGATACGCTCGTTGGAAAAACAGCATCCTCCAGTGGCGATAGATCAATTGCAAAAGCATGATGTGATTTTGGTGTTAGGTGGGGGGCTTCGCTTGCCCAAATATCCGGCAAAAACAGTTCAGTTAGGGTCTGGATCTGATCGTTATTGGCATGCCGCTCAGCTCTTTAGACAAGGCAAAGCCAATAGCATTTTATTGACTGGGGGCAATGTCTACAAACAAGATGGAGTGAAAGGAGAGGCCCACTATGCGGCTGAAATATTGCGGGATTGGGGTTTGCCGGCATCGGCCATTTTGATTGAAGACAAGAGCCGAACCACGCAGCAAAACTTTCTGAATTCCTTGTCTATGCTGCTTGAGGAAAAAGCGAACAGCGTGATTCTTGTGACATCGGCTTACCATATGCCAAGGGCGTTGCAAGACTTCAATTTAATTCTGGATAGTCACCAAGGTTGGCCAAAAGGGTCTACATCTCTGACCATAACGCCAGCCTCCGCTGATATCTTGATACGCGATGAGAATTCGCCAGCGCTTATGAGTTGGATTCCCTCAGTGAGCGCCCTGTCGCTTACAACAATAGCAGCGCATGAATACTACGGTGCTTGGTTTGGTAAGCTGAAAGCTTTGATGCGTAACGGTTGATGTCCCGTGTGGACCACGCAGGATATGAATTCTTCTCTTATTTGGATTTGCTGTAAGCGAAAAGCGTGTTGCTGTGAATCAACAAAATTCAATATTAGACCGCCCTCTTGATAGAGGTCTATCTCTCGCATTTTGAAGTTAATGCCCATTCCAGTAGCCTTACCGTAAGCCTCTTTACGAGTCCAAATACTAAGAAAGCGACCAGGATCGATTTCGCCATTTTTATCGGTCACATATTCGAGTTCTTTTTCACTAAAACGTTTTGCAGCAATCGCGGAAAATTGGGCGGTACGGTTCAATGCTTCGATATCGACGCCTAGTTCAACACCTTTAGCGAAGGCAAATAGCCCGAAGGGGCGATCATTCAGCGTCGTGTCACTAAAGTTGAAGTTAAGCGAGTCTGGGTTAGGCGTCAAAAAAGGTTTAGATAAGCGACTATATCCCAATTCCACTTCCTTAGAAGAAATGCCAGCGTACCCGGCTAGGAGCTGGAGTAAGTGAAAGCGCCCTGCTAA
>CAJQNY010000081.1 GCA_905479805.1 uncultured Arenicella sp. | reverse complement strand
CCCCCATTGCACCTAGAAATGCGATCAACAATAGAGCTGCTGATAGAAGCAGTCGCTTACGGAGCGAATAATTTGCTGATTTCACTCTGTGTTGATGCGCTTAGCTTGAATCGCGAGGTATCCTAAAACGATAGCCACGCCCCCGTTGCGTTTCAATCGGCTTCAATTCCCCATCAGGATCAAGTTTCTTTCGTAAACGACGAATAAAAACCTCGATAGTATTGCTATCTCTATCATCGTCTTCTTCATAAATATGATCCACTAATTGCCGCTTACTCAACACTTTTCCGGTGTGCATCATCAAATACGACAGCAGTCGATATTCATACGCAGTAATCGTTAATGGTTCATCGCTGAGAAACACTTGCTTGCTTGACGTATCAATTTTGACTGGGCCACAAACCAGAACATTGTCAGCCAAACCGACTGAACGGCGTAACAAAACCTTTAATCGTGCTAGAAGTTCCTCTGGGTGAAAAGGTTTCGTTAAGTAGTCATCTGCGCCCGATTCAAGACCCTCGACTTTCTCTTGCCAGCGATTACGCGCGGTGAGAATCAATATCGGATAGGAGTGACCTGCGGCGCGTAATTGTTTAATGACTTCTACACCGTCTATTTTGGGAAGCCCAAGATCAATGATCGCCAGATCGACTGGGTATTCTTTACCAAAGTAGAGGCCTTCTTCTCCATCAGAGGCAACATCGACCACATAGTCCTGCTCTCGCAAAGCCTCCGCTAACTGGCTCTGCAAACTCAGTTCATCTTCTACAATTAATATGCGCATGGCTAGTAAGAATTAATTTAGGGTTATACCTTATTATGCTGTCTAGGTAGGTTAACAGCGCAGCTCTACCGAACTGCACTTACTTGAATACTTCTAATCTTGCCACTGGGCATTAGAATCCGGACGTTATAAACCGCACGTTGCTCATTAAAGCGAATTTTCAAAACAGTCGCATCGTATCTGCGTTTTACTTCATTGATGACTTCGCTTCTAGAGCGGTAACTTTTTCTATCATTTTTCACCCATCGATCAATCTGCGGACTTGAACGGATCGCATTAACAGGATCGTATTGTTCAACGCTTCGCAACTCATCCCAAGCAGATCCCCGTCTCCCGTCTCGCTCTAAGGCCGAGGCGGTAGAAAAGTGCAAACAGCTGCCGACCATTAAAATAATGATCGGGAGCTGCTGCGAAATACACTTAGAAAGTTTGAATCTCATGGTTTAATTCTATACTGGATTTACAGTTACCTTAACTTTAATTTTATCACCAGGTTCACGGCCCATCTGCGTGTGGTAAACGTTGCCACGGTATTTGTAACTTACGTCATAACCTACGACTCTTTCTTGGGTTGTGTATGAATCCACCAACTCACAACGTTGCACAGAGTCATATCCGTTTCGATCATAACGATTGTCATGTCTTCGCTTATTCTTCTTAATATCTCTTCCTACAGAAGAGCCAAGAACAGCGCCGGCTACTGTGGCGATCTTTCGACCATCACCATGGCCAAAACGATTACCGAGAGCTCCGCCAATTATCGCGCCAAGCACTTCTGGGGTTCGGCTACTGTGTTTGCGATTCTTGTATCGACGATCGTTCCTATTCCCATTCCTATAATCACGACGACTCGCTCGCTCATCCCAACACTGTTCGACAGGTTGGTTCACCTGGTATGTCTCAACCACTGGGTTCACATCAACGACACGAGCGTAATCAAACGCTGAATTATTATAGTCACGATATTTGTTTGCAGCGACTGGCAAACTCAATCCGCCAATTAATCCAGCCACCATAACGGCCGCGCTCGCTTTCTTTAATTTGGTATTTAGTAGTGTTTTGTTTTGGGTTGTCATCTCGAACTCCTGGTTTTTAACTCATTGCTTTGTTTCGATGACGCTACTTTATGCGAAGCTCCCTGAATCCTAGCTGAACAATACCTGAGCTGAAGCTGAACGAACGCTGTATTTTCCCAACAACTATTGCTGCTATTACTACGCCTCCGACGTAACTATGGTCTCTAGCAATTGATCTCCAACCACCTGCTTCCGCCATCCAGATAGCAACTTGGTAGACGTTCGATGGCGGTATAACGATTCAATGTCTTTGCGCGTACCGAGTAATCCTTGCGCAACACGGCCTTGCTCAGAGAGTTTTGTCAATTGCTTCATCAAGCCACTGCAAAATGACTTTTGTTTTTTATCTAAGGGTGCGACTTTTCGCCATAACCTTTGCTCTCCTACCACGACCTCTGAAATTATTTTGGCGGCGATCGGTGCAAAGCGAGGCGCTGATTTTTTACCAAAGATAGCCATCTCCTTAATGGCTTCTTCAGTGGCTGGCCGACGTACCGCCAAATCATACAAGCGATCATCTTTGAGAACCCAAGTTCGAGGAATGTCGCGCTTCTGCGCCATAGACTCACGCCACTCGGCCAGATCTCTTAACGTATATTGCTGCGTCAGGTTGAGACCACCACCAGAAAGTCGCTTATAAGCATCAACGGGATCAATAACGTATTTTGTGATGTCGTAAAAGGATTCAATCTCCTCGTCATACCACTCAAGCTTATTATCATTCTTCATCTCTTCAATCGCGAGCGTATACAACTGCTCTAGGTGTGCCACATCATCGCCGGCATACGCTATCTGCTCTTGGCTTAAAGGTCTACGGGTCCAATCCGTTCTAGCTTGACTCTTTGGTAGCTCGATATCCAAGCGATCTTTCACCAAAGTAGAATAGCCTGCCTGCATATCCATACCGAGGAATGCCGCCGCCAGCTGCGTATCAAAAATGGGTTTGGGTAAAACATTCAAGGTTTGATAGATAACTTCCATATCCTGTCTAGCGGCATGGAGCAGCTTTAGAATATTCTCATTCGCAAACAGTTCGCTCAGCAGCGTAAGGTCATCGATGGCTAACACATCAATACAATATTGATCTTCACCAATGCCGAGCTGTACTAAGCATAGCTTTGCGCTGTAGGTTTTTTCTCTTAGAAATTCCGTGTCAACCGCAATTAAACCGCGGTTATGACTCAATTCATCAAACAGAGGCCCTAATTCCGAGAGCTGTGATTGCTCCTCGATCAGATAGTTCATTAATCTCGCTTCTTATACAAATTTGTTATACTCACATCCTACCACGCGAGCATCACGGCGACTAAGTTCGCAGGAATAAAAGCCAGTTAACAGACAATAGTTAAATATTTTTTAGCAAGAGCTCAGTATTCTCTGATATTGAGTTTGGCTCTCCACTAAATCAACACACTTACATCCAATTTTCCAAATAAAACATTAATGAACATTGCCTTACAGTTACTTGAAATCATCGGTTTAAAACGCAAACCTTCAGAAATTGCTTATGATCAAACTGCCGCGTTTTTAGTGTTTGCCGTATCCATTGCGACGGCCTACTTCCAACTACGTTCGAATAAAGAGTTTCCCAGCTCAGCGATGTCGTTTGCCTTGGCGCAGGCAATCGTACAAGGCACCGTGTTTTGGTTTTTGTTGAAGATTCGCAATCGCGAAAATCGCTTTGTACAAACAATGACAGCGTTATTCGGAACCACAGCGATTCTTCAATTCGTCGCGCTAATTCTTATGCAAGTACCCGCTATGGCAATATTGGGGATATTTCTCACTGGCTGGAGCATATACATTATGGTATTGATTCTAAGTGAAGCGATAGACGTGAACATCCTTCAGTCTCTATTGATAACCATCGCCTATCACTTTCTAATTGGTTTAGTGCTAATTATGCTTTTCCCTGAATTTTTGGAACAAGTTCGAGTTGCCGTTGAGGCAAGCGCGAAAGCTTAGACCCGCTTGCTTATCCTTATGTAACTCACCTTTCATTAGCTAAAACACAATAAAGATGAACATCTACATAATCGGAATCTGTGGGACCTTCATGGGCGGAGTCGCGAGACTGGCGCGAGATCTCGGGCATCAAGTCTCTGGCTCAGATGCCAACACCTACCCACCTATGAGTACTCAACTAGAAAGCCTAGGTGTCGAGCTGCATGAAGGATACGCAGCAACTAATATTGACCAAGACGCCGACGTAGTGCTGGTAGGCAACACAATTTCGCGTGGTAACCCAGAACTCGAACATGTTCTGGATAAAGGCATTCACTACACTTCTGGCGCCCAGTGGCTAGCCGAAAACGTCTTGCAAGGTCGCTGGGTTCTGGGGGTTGCTGGCACCCATGGTAAAACTACCACCAGCAGCATGTTGGCTTGGCTATTAGAGGACAATCAGCTCGCACCGGGGTTCCTCATTGGCGGTGTACCAGAAAATTTCGGTGAAACCGCTCGTATCGGAGAAACACCTTTTTTCGTCATAGAGGCCGATGAGTACGACACCGCATTTTGCGATAAACGTTCCAAATTTGTGCACTATCGACCACGCACCTTAATCTTAAATAATCTTGAGTTTGATCATGCGGATATCTTCAACGACCTTGCAGCCATCCAGACCCAGTTCAATCACCTCATCAAGACTATACCCGCTCAAGGTTTAATTATTCACAATCAGACTTCACCTGCATTGGACGGAGTTCTTGATCAAGGCGTATGGAGCGAGACAGCAAGTTTTGCGGGAAATGAAAGTCAGTGGCAGGCGATAAAGATCAGCGCCGATGCTAGTCGTTTTAAGATTATTCATAACAAACAATCGTTTGCAGTTGAGTGGCCATTGATAGGTGATCACAATATGCAAAATGCACTCTCTGCGGTAGCGGCGGCACATCACGTCGGCATAAAAATCGAACACAGTGTTGATTCACTGAGTCGATTCAAATCAGTCAAACGTCGACTTGAGAAAATTTATGACTCCGAACAACTCAATGTTTACGATGACTTCGCTCATCACCCGACCGCCATCACTGAAACTTTGAATGCCCTTCGCAATCAGGTAGGTGAAGAAACGATTATTGCAATATTAGAGCCCAGATCGAATACGATGAAACGAGGTGTGCATAAACACTTGCTGGGTGATGCATTACAATCTGCTAATAAAACGCTCATTTACGCCGATGATAATGTCTCATGGGACATAAGCGATCTCGAGAGCGATACGATCGACGCCTACGACGAAACTTCAGCGCTGTTAGCTGAACTGACAAAACTCATCACCCCAGGTTCAGCTATGGTTAATACTCCATGTCATATATTGATTATGAGCAACGGTGGTTTCGAGAATCTGCATCAACGACTATTGGATACCATTGCTTCCCTATAAATATTGGAAATCACTCAAGCAATCATAGTAGAATATTTTTATTCCAACATTTTTATTTTAACTAAGATCGGCCTAGACCGAAAGACAGGACTTCACAGCCATGTAGCCAATACAAGCTAGCTATTTAGCAGAGTTACCTAACACCGTTATATAGCGCAGTCTTCAAATCAACTTTATTGTACAAACGAAAAATCATATGAAAAACTTTAGATCCTATTCTGAATCAGTCGCAAAATCCTTATGTCTATTCGCCATTGCGGCATCGCTAATAGCCTGCCAAGGAGAGCCTTCAGCGCAAACACTAAAAGAAACCAACTACACGGTTATCGAAACACCCATCCCAGTATCAACTGGGGAGAAGATCGAAGTGTTGGAACTATTTTGGTATGGCTGCGGGCATTGCTTTGCACTTGAGCCTTTTGTAGATGAGTGGAAAAAAGATATCCCCGAGAATGCAGAATTCGTAAAAGTTCCGGCTATTTTCAGCGCTCGCTGGGAGTTCCATGGCAAGGCCTACTACACTATGGAAGCATTGGGCGTATTAGACGAAGCCAACAATGCGTTCTTCCATCGCATTCATGTGCTGCGCAAGCAAATCAACACACTGGATGATCTAAGCACTTTCTTAGCTGACTATGGCAAAACTGAGGACGAAGTCTCCGCTGCATTCAATTCTTTCGCAGTAGATACGAAGTTAAGAAATGCAAAGATCCTTACTGCCAAGTCAACGGCCTCGGGTGTTCCAGCAATTCTTATTGATGGCAAGTATCAAACCAGCGCATCATTGGCTGGGTCAATGGATAAACTATTCCCAACAGTTAACCTGCTTGTCGAAAAAGCAGCAAGCGAAAGATAAAATTCACCTTTGATATTACAGATGTGCGCACTTAACGCGCAAAACTAGAACCGAATAAGGTCGTCACATGACGGCCTTATTTATGTGTGCTACACCTATAGCTTATATAATCAAAAGGTGATTTTCGTATTCTCACCATAAAATGTAACGATCTTGAGGTACTATTTCATCTTAACGGTCTACATCCACTCCAGATCAATTTTAGCAATATTGCACGCAGCCTATGACTTCGAATAAAACCTGTCTCTTAGTACTGTCCTTAATCTGTTTTCTGTTATTTTCATCGTTGACACATGCGATTGATAAATCTCAGTACAGGGAGCTCAAAAGCCCTATCGCTACCCAATCAAAAGACAAGATTGAAGTAACGGAATTATTCTGGTTTGGCTGCGCTCATTGTTATGCACTAGAGCCAGACTTAGCTAAATGGCAAGAAACGTTAAACGCCGACGTGCAATTCAGCAAGGTTCCAGCCACTTTCAGTAGGCGCTGGGAATTTCACGCCAAAGCGTTCTATACAATGCTCGATTTGGGAGTTTTAAAGCAAGCTAGTAACGCCTTCTTTTATGAGATTCATGGCAACAGAAAGGCCATGAGTAATTTAGGAACACTGAGCCACTTCCTAGGTAACTATGGGTTGAGTAACACTCAAGTAGAGCAGGGCTTCAATTCCTTCTCGGTGGATACAAAATTTAGAGCGTCACAGAGACTCTCAAAAGAAATAGTTGGCAAAGGCGCACCAGCCGAAGTTCCTGGCATGTTGATAGATGGTCGTTATTTCACCAATGCCTCAATGGCTGGATCGAAAGCAGCTCTATTCGACGTTGTTAATGAATTAATTGAAATGTCTCGAAAGCCCTAATACTCCTTAGGGCTTGTCGGATAATGAACTTTACTATTAAGCAAACATCACTTTCTACCCCAAGGGCACCTAGTCCTGACGTAAATCATTATCCGCCAGGCCTCTTACTAAAATCACTCAGATTAAATCCTATATTTTCACGGAATAGACAAAATGGTTAACGCAATTATCACCCCTAAAGGACAACTCGACCTTTTATCAAAAAGCGAGATCAACCTTCTTCAATCTTCCAGCGATGGCAGCTATGCGAATTTATTTCGCAATTGCGCATTGGCTGTATTGAGTACCGGGGTCGATAGCGATGACGGTCATGCCTTGTTAGCCGCTCACGAAGACTTTTCAATTGACGTACTTAGTTCTGCTCGGGGTGTCGCATTGCGCCTAGAAAACGCGCCAGAGAATGCCTTCGTCGATGGCAATATGATCACTGGCATTCGCAACCATCTTTTCGCCGTATTGCGCGATATTGTCTATTTACAAGAACAATACCCTTACTGGGAGCAACAAGAAGAATCAATTACCGATTTGGTATTCAAGACCTTACGCAATGCTCGAGCACTGCAACCTCGGAAAAGACCAAACCTTGTGGTCTGTTGGGGCGGTCATTCAATTGCCGAACACGAGTACGATTACAGCAAAGAAGTGGGCTACCGACTCGGCTTGCGTGGGCTCGATATCTGCACAGGCTGTGGTATAGGAGCAATGAAAGGCCCGATGAAAGGTGCGACGATTGGTCATGCAAAACAAGTTATCAATAACACGCGCTTCATCGGTATTACTGAGCCAGGTATTATTGCCTCTGAAGCACCGAATGCGATCGTAAATGAGTTGATCATCATGCCGGACATAGAAAAACGTCTGGAAGCATTTGTGCGCTTAGGTCATGCCATTATCGTATTTCCAGGCGGTGCAGGTACTGCCGAAGAAATCTTATACATTCTCGGCATTCTTTTAAATGAAAAAAACAACGACGTAGCAGTTCCGCTAATCTTTACGGGCCCTAAGGCTTCAGAAGCCTACTTCGAGCAACTAGATTCTTTCATAGGACTAACCTTAGGCGAGCAAGCGCAAGCGCTTTATACCATCATCATCGAAGATGGAATAGAAGTTGCTCAGTCCGTCTGTCAATCCATGAAGAAGGTCTATAAAAATAGGCGCAAACTTGACGACGCTTTCTTTTATAACTGGTCATTGACCATTGATGAAGATTTTCAACATAGCTTTGCCCCAACGCACGAAAATATGGCCAATCTCAACCTTAGCCGAAACCAAGACAAAGCGCATTTTGCAGCCAATCTTCGTCGTGCATTTTCAGGGATAGTAGCTGGCAATATAAAGCCAGACGGCATTGCCGCCATCAAACAACATGGACCCTACCAACTAAAGGGGGATGCCGATGTAATGGCCGCACTTGACAGTTTATTGAGTGCCTTTGTAGAACAAAATAGAATGAAGCTGTCGGGTGATTACACGCCTTGCTATGAACTAATTGAGAAAGAGTAAGGCCAGCCTATTTTAAGTGACTATGTCATCAAAGAATGACTTTATCTTGTCGGTCCACGAACTCTCTTGCGGGCTATGCTTGCTGCCACCCTCATGCAGAGTTTCGTCTAGCTCCTCCAATAATTCTCGTTGACGCTTGGTTAGGTTAACCGGCGTTTCAACATGGACTTTACAATAGAGGTCGCCCACGAAACCGGAATTGCGCACATTCTTAACGCCTTTCCCTCTTAGCCTAAAGAGTTTTCCTGATTGAGTACCCGCTGGAATTTTCAATTTAGCACGGCCCTCTAAGGTTGGCACCTCAAGGTCGCCGCCCATAGCCATCGCCGCATAACCAATAGGCACACTGCAATGCAAATCGACACCGTCTCGTTCAAATATGGTGTGTGGTTTTAGAGTAACCGAGACATACAGGTCGCCGTTAACACCATTGCTACCTGCGCTTTCACCTTCGCCAGACAAACGAATCTGATCGCCTTCATCAACCCCTGCTGGAATCTTAACAGAAAGCTTTTTATTTTCTTTAACTCTGCCCTGGCCGTGACACTCTATGCAAGGATCAGAAACAATCGTTCCATTTCCATGGCATTGCGGACATGCCTGTTGCACGGAGAAGAAGCCCTGCTGCATGCGCACTTGCCCTTGACCTTGACAGGTGCCACAG
>CAJQNY010000080.1 GCA_905479805.1 uncultured Arenicella sp. | reverse complement strand
TCATGATCCATGCTCAATAATTTGAGGTAGGCCCCGGTAATTGACTGAGGGGATGCGAGTGTCTCTTGATTTTCACCTGGGTGGGAACGACGTCTTAAACTAGTGCGGACGGCTCCTGGGTCCAGGGAATTGACTCTGATGTTAGAGGTGTTTTCGAGTTCTTCGGCCCAGATTTTCATTTGTGCTTCAACCCCCGCGTAGGCAATGCTATAAGCACCCCAATAGGCTTCAGGAGCGCGACCAACATCCGCAGTAGTAAATAATACATTCGTCTGGTAATCGGACTTGAGTAGAGGTAATAGCGCTCTGGTGAGAAAGTAGGGCGCCTGTAAATTGGTATGCATTGTTTCGTTCCAATACTCAATATCATATTGATCCAAGGGGCTGGGCGAACCCAGTTCTGCTGCATTGTGTAACAGACCATCTAAGCGGCCAAAATCATCACTGACGGCCTGCGCCAGTCGCGTCGCTGATTCAGGGTCTATTTCCATTAGATCAACCGGCAAGATAATAGGCTCTATATGGTTTTGTTCCATTATTTGGTCGTAAAGCTTCTCTAGGTGTCGTGCTTTCTTATCAAGCATGAGCACTGTTGCCCCAGCTTCCGCTAGCGCGATTGTTACCGCCCGGCCAATGCCATCCGCTGCGCCAGTGACCATAATTGTCTTGTTTTCGAAGCTTGTACTAGGGGAACTTTTTTCCCACTGTAATTTTTTAATCATCTTCTTGTGTGGTCTATTCTTTTGGTGATTTTAGTTCACGAATGGATTCATTGTTTAACGAATTGACTTCAATTTCTTGTTGTTTATCAATACCCATCGCGGATAATTTCTTCGCTGCGGGAAGAGCCTTTGATTCATACGAGCCGATTAACTTATTGTAGTGTTCGATACTGGTTTCCATACTTTTTCCCAACAAATTTAGATGCTTGGTCAAGGTGACCAAACGCTGATACAAAACTTCTCCAGTCTCTCTTATCAGGTCGCTGTTTTTGTTTACGGAATCTTGATTCCAGCCATATGCAATTGCACGAAGTAAGCCAACTAAACTAGTTGGCGTGGCGAGTAATGTACGTTTTTCCAGCGCAAATTCGAGCAAGTCTTTTTCTTTTTCTAAGGCAGCACTGAGGAATTGGTCTCCAGGTATGAATAGAATAACAAAATCAGGAGAGTGCTTAAATTGCTCCCAGTACTGCTTTTTCGCCAGTTCCTTAATACGTTCTTTTACATTTTTTGCGTGTCTTTTAAGGTGTCCTTCTTGTAATTCGATATCGCCTTCTTCACTCGCACTTATGTAGGCATCAAGCGGGGTTTTCACATCAACTACTAATATTCGATCACTGGGTAGTCGGATGATCATGTCTGGACGGATGAGCCCAGACTCACTTTGTAGTGACGGTTGCTCATCAAAATCGCAATGCTCCGACATGCCGGCTAATTCAACCAATCTACGAAGAGTTAACTCGCCCCATTGGCCACGCACCTCTGGTCGACGAAGCGCAGTCACGAGGTTTCGGGTTTCCGATTGCAATGCATGCTGTGAGTTTAAGAGGCTGCCGATGCGTTCATCGAGCTTGGTTTCGGTTATTTTTCTCTCTACATCAAATTTCTTTAGTTGTTTATCGGTCGCACTAATAGATTCTTGAATCGGCTTAATGAGGTTCGCAAAATTTTGCTCACGGCTTTTCAGGTCATGCTGTGCGTTAGATTGGAGTTGGCTGAAACTCTGTTTGGCTAGACTTAAAAATGATTCATTGTTGAGTCGTAACGCTTCCTGGGAGAGACTACTGAAGCTGTGATTTAATTGATCTAACTGATCATCTAAACGTGTCTGCTCGCTTTTTTTTATGGCCTCAGATTGCTTGCCAAAGTCGGCTTTCATATGCGCTTGTTGTCGACGATAAACCACCCGTGCCAAGATGTATCCGATAAAAATACCAAGCAAGCAGCAACCGACTAGCAGGGCATCCTCACTCAGAGTGATGCCGAGTGAGGTTAACAAATGATTGAGTTGGTTTTGCATGGTGCGCTTGGTGGACTCTAACTCTCGACGGAGGCTAGTTTTCTATGAGTCGATCCTTTCTTGGATTAATTGCAACAATCCGGTCGGGCTACTTGTTAGATAATTCGCGCCCCAGTCTTCTGGGGTTTGGTCTTCTTCAATATAGCCCCATAATGCGGCCGCTGTATCCATTCCGGCGCTGTTACCGGCTTCGATATCACGTTTATGATCGCCCACATAGAGGCATTCACTGGCCGCCAAACTAAGGGTCATACAACAATGTAGGAGCGGGGCAGGGTTAGGTTTTTTCACCGCTAAGCTATCTCCACCTAATAGAACGCTGCAGTCATCCAGTAAGTTTAGGCCGTTGAGTAGTGTTCTACTCAGCATGAATGGCTTGTTGGTCACGACGCCCCATCGGATGTCATTATTATTACAAGCGTTCAAAACATCGAGCATCCCTTCATAAGGTTTACTTTTATCGTAAGTATGATCGGCATAGTCCAATAAAAACTCTTCCACTAATTCCAGAACTAGATTCTCTTTAAGAGCTGGTTTTTGAGGAGCGTCTGAAAAGCCAAAATTCAACAGTGCTCGAGCACCATTAGAAACATGTTTGGCCGCCGTGTCCTCAGCGACGCTTTGTTCGCCATGGCGGTGAAGGAGCCTATTTAGGGTGCCGACCATGTCGGGGGCGGTGTCCACCAGAGTCCCATCTAAATCTAAGAGCAGTGCTTTGAATTTCATCGTTGTTTGGCTGAGTTAGGTTTCCCTAAGCTAATGGTTTTGTAGTGTGTATCATATAATTCACATCGACACCTTGGCCTAAGGTGTACGACTGTGTTAGCGGGTTGTAGTGTAAGCCTGTCATTCGTTGTGAAGCCAAACCCGAATTACGTGCCCAAGCTTCAAGCTCCGAAGGTTTTATTAACTTCTCATATTCGTGTGTACCTTTTGGCAATAGATTAAGAACGTACTCGGCCCCCACTATTGCCATTAACCACGCTTTGGGATTCCGGTTAATAGTTGAAAAATACACGTGACCACCAGGTTTAACCATTTCAGCACAGGCTCGAATGACAGAGCTTGGATCTGGAACATGCTCTAACATCTCTAAACAAGTCACAACATCGTATTGTTCGGGGCGTTGTGCCGCCAATTCCTCAGCGGTTATTTTCAAGTATTCAATGTCATGACCACTTTCGAGCAAATGAAGCTTTGCGACGTTTAATGGCGCTTCGCCCATGTCGATTCCCGTTACAGTGCCGCCAAATTCGGCTAAACCCTCACTGACCAAACCGCCACCGCAGCCAACATCTAGAACCTTTAAGCCCTTTACGGGAGAGTAGAGATCGATATATTGACATCGCAGTGGGTTGATCGCGTGCAAGGGGCGAAATTCACTTGCTGGGTCCCACCAGCGAGAAGCGAGCTCTTCAAATTTTTGAATTTCTGCGGGATCGACATTTTTAGTTTGTGTGTCTGACATATAAAAGATAGCTGTGTTAATGGTCTGAATGATTGGTCGAGATTTTGTTGGCCCAGTCTTTAGTTTTTTTGATGAGGGAGTCCAAATCAATATTCTTTAAGGCTTTCTTTTTTAGAACATGATTACCATTTACCCAAGCATCGGAAACTTGGTCACGGGACACTGAGTATACAAGCTGTGAAATTGGATCGTACACCGGCTGTGTGGCCACATGATCAAGGTCAATCGCGATTATGTCGGCCGATTTTCCTGCTTCCAAAGAGCCAAATTCGTCAGCCTGATTCAATGCCTTAGCGCCATTAATGGTCGCCATCTCTAAGACCTGCCATGCTGGCAAAGCCGCTGCATCAGCTTCGAGTTGTTTTGCCCCAAAGGCGGCCATGCGCATTTCAGTGATCATGTCTAAATTGTTGTTGCTCGCTGCGCTGTCGGTACCTAGGGCTACATTACAACCTTGGGCGATCAATTCGCTTACCCGACAGAGACCGCTAGCGAGCTTGGCATTTGAACTAGGGCAGTGCACTACGCTCACTCCGTGAGACGCTACTGTTTCGATTTCTTCATCCAGCAATTGTGTCATGTGGACTGCAATGAGTTTAGGGTTCAATAAACCTAATTTTCTAAGTCGTTCAATAGGACGATCGCCCGTTGAACTCAGCCCTTGTTCAATTTCAGCTGAAGTTTCGTGAATATGCATGTGAATAGGAATATTCAATTCATCGGCATAAGTTCTTACTTGGTCAAGCGGTGCGTCTGAGACGGTATACGGTGCATGAGGCGCTAAGGTAGTCGTTACTCGTGACAAGGAGCGTGTCTCATCGTGTACAGCTAGGCCTTTGTCTAAATAATCATCCGGCCCCGTGGCCCAGGCACTTGGGAAGTCTGTAACAATCAAACCAACCGCAGCCCGAATACCAAACTTCTGAGCAGCCTTCGCGACAATATCAGGATAAAGATACATATCGGAAAAGCACGTCGTACCACTTGAGAGCATTTCCGCAATGGCCAACTCAGTGCCATCAGCGACGAAGTCCTTATCGACCCATTTCCCTTCGGCCGGCCAAATATGATCTTCTAGCCACTGCATTAACGGCAAATCATCGGCAAGGCCTCGAAACAAGCACATGGCTGCATGGGTATGTGCGTTAACAAACCCGGGAAGTACGACATGATTAGGCCGTTTTTCCATGGTAGCGTTTGGGTACTTTTTGAACGCAGTATCTGCATTGCAGATATCCAGAATGCGGCCATTTTCGATCACCACAGCGTGGTTTTCAAGCACGGTGTTTCTTGGAACAACAGGAATGATCCAAGGGGCAACAAGTATTGTTAAGTTAGAATTCATGGTTTAAATTTATTCTGTATTTGGCATGCTTACAATCGAATGAACTGCGCGATTGTAATATATAATATCGTTATTGTTATGGGTTTTAGCCCTCTAAATTAACCCAGAAGGGGTGGTTTTAACTCCATATTTTAAACGTAATACGGAAATACAGGTTTTTAAGTGATGCGTATATTAGTGACTGGCGCTGCCGGTTTTATTGGTGCTGATTTATCTCAAAAATTATTGTCCTTAGGTCATGAAATCGTTGGGCTCGATAATTTTAATGACTACTACGATGTAGGGCTAAAGGAAGCACGATTGAAGCTTATTGAGAATCACTCAAGGAGCAATAGCTTTGAGCTGGTTAGACAAGACCTCTGTGATCGCGAATTCATGAGTTCTTTGTTCGCGGATAACGCTTTTGATGCCGTGGTGCACCTCGCGGCGCAGGCAGGTGTGCGGTACTCCATTGAGAATCCTCAATCGTATATTGATTCAAATTTAGTTGGCTTTGGAAATATTTTGGAAGGGTGCCGGCAATCTAACGTTGGGCATCTTGTCTATGCTTCGTCTAGTTCAGTTTATGGCGCCAATACTAATTTCCCGTTTAAAGAATCCGACCGCGTGGATAATCCAGTTTCTTTATACGCAGCAACTAAGAAAGCTAATGAGTTGATGGCTCATAGCTATTCGCATCTTTATGGATTCCGTACTACTGGATTGCGGTTTTTTACCGTTTATGGCCCCTGGGGGAGGCCGGACATGGCTCCATTTAGGTTTGCCTCTAGGATGCTGAAAGGTGAACCTATACCAGTCTATAACAATGGAAACATGCTACGAGACTTCACTTACATCGATGATATTACCGCGGGTGTAGTACGTGTCGCAGAGAGTCAATCAAGTGAAGGATCGTATGGGGTATATAATATAGGTCGCGGTGAGCCCGTGGAGTTGATGAGCTTCATAAAATCTTTAGAGATACACTTGGGCGTCGAAGCAGAGATTCAGATGCTTCCTATGCAGGATGGCGATGTCCCGCGCACAATGGCGGACACGTCTATTCTTGAAAAGAATTTCGATTATCAACCAACAGTATCGATGGATGAAGGCGTGATGAAGTTTGCGGAATGGTATAAGCAGTATTATCAAGCATGATGCCCATTTTTTTTCATCTTGAATCACACCTGTGGATAGCCTATTTGTTTTTTTTCAATGGGTTGC
>CAJQNY010000079.1 GCA_905479805.1 uncultured Arenicella sp. | reverse complement strand
TTAGTTAGGTGCTTTCCTATTCAAATACTCGATGTTGGTTTTGTGCGTAAGATCCTACACATAGATATGGATGCATTTTATGCATCGGTAGAGCAGAGAGATAATCCTGAGCTTTGTGGCAGACCTGTGGTGGTGGGTGGGAGCCCAGAATCACGCGGGGTGGTTGCCGCGTGTAGCTACGAAGCTCGTGAATTTGGGATCCATTCTGCCATGCCCTCATCACGAGCAGCAAAGTTATGCCCCGATGTGGTGTTTCTGCCACCGCGTTTTGATGCCTACCGGGAAGCCTCGATAAAGATTCATGAAGTGTTCCGTCGTCATACTGACCTAATTGAGCCGCTTTCTTTAGATGAGGCCTACTTAGACGTGACTCAATTTTCTGAACTTACCGGGTCGGCGACCGAGGTGGCGTTAAGTATTAAGCGTGAGATCAAAGAGGCAATAAATTTGACGGCATCAGCGGGAGTCTCTTATAACAAGTTTCTTGCCAAAATAGCCTCGGACATGGATAAGCCGGATGGTTTGTATGTGATCCGACCGGAGGTCGCTGCCGAATTCATAGAGAAGTTGGAAATACGAAAATTTTACGGCATAGGCAAAGTGACCGAAAAGAAGATGCAAGCATTGGGAATCTTTGTCGGTGCGGATCTAAAGAAGTTGTCCAAGATACAGCTACAGACGCAATTCGGAAAATCAGGTGATTATTATTACAACATAGCCCGAGGGGTAGATGAGCGGGCGGTGAGCAATCAGCGCACGCGTAAATCTTTAGGCAACGAAACTACATTTGAAGAAAATGTCAGAGATAAAAAGCAAATATGGGAGACCTTAAAAAGGCTGTCGAGCAAACTCGCTGAGATGGCTGAAAAGCGGAATCTGGTGGCGCGAACCTTGACGCTGAAAGTACGGTATTCAGATTTCCAACTTATTACTCGAAGCAAAACTTGTGAGACTCCATTGCAACGTAACGAAGATATTCTTAATATCTTGCCAGAGTTGCTCAAAAAAACAGAGGTCGGCAAGCGACCGATACGGCTGATTGGCGTTACCTTTGCAAACTTTATGACAGAAGATGAATACGCCAATGAAGTCACAATAGGCGAGAGCGAAGATGGTCAAGTCATGGAAAATAGACAATTGGGGCTTTTTAGATAGAGATCGTGATTTAGTTCCTTTATCATCGCTGCTGCTAGCTCTATGGCTCGTCTTGCCAGCTTAAAACAATAACTAATTAGAAGTCTGCTGTGATAAAAAAACTAAGTTCTTATTTACTGTATAAAGTGTTTGGCTGGAGGCTCGAGGGTGAGATTCCTCGCCACGAACCTCGTCTAATTTTTGTGTGTTTACCGCACACCAGTTACTGGGATTTCATTATTGCGGTTCTTGTCATTAAGGCTGAAAATATTAAGGCGACTATTTATGGCAAAGACGGATTTTACTTTTTCCCTCTTACCCTAGGTTACAAATATTTTCGCGTTGTTCCTATTAAACGAAATCAGAAAAGTAATTTCGTTGAACAAGCCGCTAAACTTTATGCAGATAATGCTCCCCTCTGGACAGCTATGGCACCAGAAGGCACTCGGAGCAAGATGAACCATCTAAAGAGTGGTTACTATCATCTTGCGAAAACGGCTGATGTGCCTATAGTTCCAGTAGGAATTGATTTTACTAAAAAATGTGTAGTCTTTGAGACTCCGAGAAAAGTTCTCGAGAGTTTTGAACTCGATGAGCAAGAGCTGATCAAATTCAGTCAAAAATTTAAAGGCAAACGGGCTGAGTTGGGCTTGAGTTAGATTTCGATCCGTAATTTCTAAAATAACCAAGAGACTAATGCCCCCAAGCATTTGTCACCTCGTTTTTTGAAGTGTTGCGGTGGCGCACGGCACGCAAAGTCCCCAAAGGCGTTTACAAGTTTATTTTTACTGTTATGCACACACCAGTAACTAGGATCTTGTCTATGGTTGGATGGCGATACGTGCCCTTGGGCTTAAGGTCACTATTTTCGTAAAAGGTGCCCTTTTTGTTTAGCACCTATAAATGCGCGTCAATTTTCTGAACATGACCAATTGATCGTTATGATTACACCGGAAGGCACGAGAAAGCATCAACTTCGGCTGAAAAGCGGTTTCTATAAGACATTTACAGCCTTTAAGCCCCCAAAACAGCTACTAATAAGCCCCCAAAACAGCTACTAAAAAGGGCTAAGCCAGATTTGGAAGCGAAACTAAACAGTTTGTTAGCTTTAAAGAGACAAAGGCAGGAAATTGATACACTAGAGGTCAAAACGTAGATCCCAACTTAACTCCTCTACGGCTTAGAAAAAATAAATGGTTGATAAACAAAAATTAGTTGTAGCGATATCGTCCCGAGCACTTTTTGACTTGCAGCAAAGTCATCAAGTTTATGAAGACGATGGAGTCGAAGCCTATTGTGATTATCAGATAAAGCATGAAAACGAAGTACTTGATCCCGGTGTGGCTTTTCCGTTGGTAAAAAAATTATTGCGGCTTAATCAATTAGGTGAAGCTCGAGAACGTGTTGAAGTAATACTGTTATCTCGTAATAGTGCTGATACGGGTCTACGAGTGTTTAATTCTATTCAAGCGCATGGACTTCCAATTACCAGGGCGGCATTTACTAGCGGCAATAGTCCTTTCAGATATATAGAACCGTTTGGCGCAGACCTGTTTTTATCGAGTGACCCGAATGACGTTGCAAACACACTCGAAGCAGGCATCGCAGCAGCAACGATGTTGTCATCAAACAATACAAGCGACTCCCCTAACGAAGGGAAGCTATGCATCGCCTTCGATGGTGATGCTGTTGTTTTTTCAGATGAAGCCGAACAGGTATTTAAACAAAAGGGCTTAATAGAATTTGCCAAACACGAGGTGGCGGCAGCAAAGAAGCCGCTGCCGGGCGGTCCATTTAGGAGTATGTTAGCAGCACTACACAATATTCAGGCTGAATTTCCGGCCGACGAATCACCCATTCGAACGGCAATTGTTACAGCGCGAGCGGCGCCGGCCCATGAGAGAGTAATTCGCACCCTCCGAGCATGGAATATTCGGATTGACGAAGCCGTGTTTTTGGGGGGATTGGAGAAAGGAAGTTTTTTAAGCACATTTGGTGCAGACATCTTTTTTGATGATCAGCAAGGGCATTGTGATTCGGCGCGTCAACATGTGCCTACAGGACATGTTCCGCATGGCGTCGCGAACTCAAAAGTAGTTAAAATAGAAAAATAGAGCAGTAAATTAAAAGAAGATTAATCGAAGTGTAAGTTATGAAAATCAAGTTAATTATATTGGCACTGTCGCTAGTGTTTATAGTACCAGCATTGGTTTCAACAAAAGCACACAGCGCCCTACCAAGCTCTGTTGCCGGTGAACCATTACCAACACTCGCGCCTATGCTAGAGGGTGTGCAGGATGCCGTTGTGAATATTTCAACGGAGTCTCAAATTAAGATTCGAAGGCGTACAAGCCCCTTTTTTGATGACCCATTTTTTCAACGGTTTTTTGAACAAGGTCGTCCAAGATCGCGTAGCCAGAAACGCCAGGGACTAGGATCAGGTGTTGTTTTTAACGCATCAGAGGGCCTAATACTAACTAATGCCCACGTCATTCAAGGAGCTGACAAGATAACGGTTAATCTAAAGGACGGGCGCGATGCGCAGGCGTCAGTTATTGGAGCCGACAAGGATTCAGATGTAGCGGTAATAAAGATTGAGCTTGCTGGCTTGAGTGAGATCCCTCTTGGTGACTCAGATATTCTTCGTGTTGGTGATTTTGTTGTCGCGATCGGCAATCCTTTCGGGTTAAGGCAAACAGTGACTTCTGGGATTGTCAGTGCCTTGGGACGAAGTGGTTTAGGGATCGAAAGTTATGAAGACTTTATTCAAACGGATGCTTCCATTAACCCTGGTAATTCAGGAGGAGCACTCGTCAATTTGCGTGGAGAATTGGTAGGAATTAATACTGCGATCGTTGCACCCAGTGGTGGCAATGTGGGTATCGGTTTTTCAATCCCAATCAATATGGCACTGCAAATCAAAGATCAAATCGTTGAATTTGGCGAAGTTCAAAGAGGTCGGTTGGGGGTGAGGATTCAGGACCTTACTCCTGGATTGGCACAGGCTTTCGACATAGAGCAATCAAGAGGTGCCATCATTACCAAAGTAGAGAAAGGCTCGATGGCGGATAAGGCCGGAGTAGAATCAGGAGACGTTGTTGTGTTCGCTAATCAGAAAGCCGTCACTAAAGGCGCTGATTTGCGCAATACGATTGGTCTGTTGCGGGTTGGTGAGCGCCTTGATTTAGAGGTGATGCGCGGTGGCGAAATCAAATTAATTACCACCAATATCGGTGACATAGCCGTTGACAGTACTGTTGGCAAAAATCTGAATCCACGTTTAGACGGCGCTTCCTTCAGCCCCTTAGATGATCAGCAATTGAGTCGAGGCATTGAAAGCGGTGTGTTGGTCAGTAGCGTAGAGCAAAACAGTGCGGCTTGGTACAATGGTGTTCGTCCAAACGATATTATCGTTTCAGCCAATCGTAAGACGGTGAATGATCTGGATAGCTTTAGAATGGCGATAGCAAAACAAGACGTTTTGTTGTTGAATATTGTGCGCGGAAATGGGGCATTGTTCTTGTTATTGCAATAAGTCATAGAGAGTTCGGCATAGGTTAAAAAACAGGTATAATTGAGCTGTTGATAACTACTGATCTTAGGCATTCTCTCGGGGCTTATGGTCGAAACACCAATGTGATATGCCAAATACAAAAGAATATGTGATAGCGCCATCAATTCTATCAGCAGATTTTGCCAAATTGGGTCAGGAAGTAGATGATGTAATTGCGGCAGGTGCTGACTGGGTACATTTTGACGTAATGGACAATCACTATGTTCCAAATCTAACCATTGGTCCAATGATTTGTAAGGCTCTCAGGGATCATGGGGTTCAGGCCCCAATCGATGTTCATCTTATGGTCGAGCCGGTTGATAGGATTATCCCTGATTTCGCTGAGGCAGGTGCCACAATGATTACTTTCCACCCTGAAGCCAGTAAGCATGTTGATCGTAGTTTACAGCTGATTAAAGAGGTGGGTTGTCAATCTGGGTTAGTCTTTAACCCGTCAACGCCACTTTCAGTATTAGAATGGGCGATAGAAAAAGTAGATATGATATTACTCATGTCAGTCAACCCGGGCTTTGGTGGCCAGTCTTTTATCCCACACGTGAAACGCAAAATTTCTGCTGCGCGTGATCTCATTGATGCGAGTGGCCGAGATATTCGACTGGAAGTTGATGGTGGTGTGAAGGTTGATAATATAGGTGAGTTGGCCGCCTTAGGGGCTGACACTTTTGTTGCTGGTTCAGCTATATTTGGCGAGCAAAACTACTCTCAAGTTATTCAGGCCATGCGTGCTAACATAGAATCTTCTGTGAGTTAGTAGGCTTGTTGACTCTATCGCTTGTGAAAGCTAGGAAGTCGCTATGAACACACTTACAATTCCATTCTCAGAAGCGTGTGAGCGTAATAAGGACGCGATCCTAGATGTCATTCACCCAGTTTTAAAAGAAGCGCAGTGGGTGTTAGAGGTGGGTTCAGGGACTGGACAGCATGCAATATACTTTGCCGCTCAATACCCAAGCCTGCGATGGCAGACCAGCGATCAAGCTGTGTTTTTAGCCGGTGTGGCCGCGCAGATTGTTAATGCTGACTTGGCAAACGTAGAACCTCCGGCCGAGCTAGATGTCAAACAGCGTGTGTGGTTCAGGGATTCGCGCAAATTCGATGTGATCTATACTGCAAATACTTTTCATATAATGGGCTGGAGCGAGGTGCAGGCATTCTTTGATGGTTTAGCTCAAGTCTCTGCCCCATCAGCAACATTAGTGGTCTATGGGCCATTTAAGTATGGTGGTGAGTTCACCAGTTCGAGTAACGAGTCGTTTGATCAAAACTTACGTGCTCGTGGCACTTTTAGCGGAATACGAAGTTTTGAAGATGTCAACGAACTGGCAAATAAGGCTGGATATGAATTGGTTTCAGATACCGCGATGCCGGCGAATAATCAGTGCTTGATCTGGCGCAACCTCAGTTAATAGAGCGTTGTGATGATACAAGTCTCGATTTAATGCTTGACCTTAATCAATTCAGGCGGGATCATTACTCGTCACCGAAGGTTGTCTAAAATTTCTTCAGTAATATTTTCAATATGCAATATTTCATACTTTATACACACATTGGTAGTTGGCGAGGTTGGCCCAGTTAATCAAGCAGGAGTGCGGGCTTTAGTTCTCGTTGTTCATGCTTATCGTGTTCTTGGCAGAACATAAAATATGGACTGCCTTAGTTTGAATAAGTTTAGTGAGTATTGTTTATGTCTACCCAACCAGTTTCCGCGCTTTCTTCCGCACCGTTCAGCGATCTATCTGAATTTAAAATATATTCAAATTCTGCATCAATAGACGGCTTTTCGCACGTCCCGATGGTACGTGAAATTTTGGCCGATTTGGATACGCCTGTAAGTACCTATCTAAAACTAGCAGATCAGAGTTACACCTATCTGTTTGAGTCTGTTCAGGGTGGTGATGAGTGGGGTCGCTATTCGATTATTGGCCTGCCATGTTCGACTATCTTTCGTTTCTCTGGCCAACAGATGGAAACGGAGGTCAGGGGAGAGACCATAAAGTCAGAAAGGGTTGTGGATTCGTTAGAAAAGGTCCGTGAGTTGCAAAAGACTATTCGAGTTGCGACGTATCCCGGCTTACCGGAAATGATTGGTGGATTGGTAGGGTATTTTGCTTACGAAACTGTCGCAGCCATAGAGCCTAGACTTGCAAAGCAAGACAAGCCAGATCCCATCGGGACACCCGATATTGTTTTGATGTCATCTGAGGATGTCTTGGTTTTCGACAATTTACTGGGTCGAATATTCATGGTTACTCTAGCGCAAATAAGTGATTCTGAGTCTCTACAGGTGGCTACCTATGAAGCTGCACAAAACCGTTTGCAAGAAAATATACAGCGTCTGGCTTCAACAACTTTGTCCAATGAGGCTCGCAGCACATCGTATCGAGGCGCAAACGAGGCTGAAAATTACTCAGGACACTTCAAGCAACAGGATTTTGAGAAGGCAGTAGAAAAGTGTAAGCAATATATTCGCGATGGAGACATCATGCAGGTAGTGTTGTCACAACGCCTCTCAACTGAATTTACCGGTCGCTCCGTAGATGTTTATCGAGCTTTGAGAACTATTAATCCATCACCGTATATGTATTTTCTGAATCTAGGTGATTTTGATATTGTTGGTTCATCACCTGAAATACTGGTTAGGCTACAAGATGAGACGGTGACTGTACGACCGATCGCAGGGACTCGAAAGCGAGGGCAAACATTTGAAGAAGACCAAGCTCTTGAGCAGGAGCTATTGGCTGATGATAAAGAGTTAGCGGAACATCTGATGCTCATTGATCTTGGGCGCAATGATGTGGGTCGTATTGCTGAGATCGGAACTGTTGAACTTACCGAGAAAATGAATGTGGAACGATATTCACATGTCATGCATATTGTTTCCAATGTCGAGGGAAGAATTGTCCCCGGGTGTGACGCCATTGATGTCTTGAAAGCGACGTTTCCAGCAGGGACTGTCAGTGGTGCTCCGAAAATTCGGGCAATGGAGATAATTTCTGAATTAGAACCTTTAAGGCGAGGAATCTACTCAGGCGCGGTGGGGTACCTTGGTTGGAACGGAAATATGGATACGGCAATCGCAATTCGAACGGCGGTTATCAAAGACGGCTTATTACATATCCAAGCAGGTGCTGGCATTGTGGCCGATTCGGTCCCAGAATATGAATGGCAAGAAACTTTGAGCAAGGCTCGAGCGATGTTTACTGCGGTTGAAATGGCGTCCAACGGTTTGGAAGTAGAATCGACAGGCCCCCATGCAAGTCTAAATAGATAGGATAAAGTTATGTTAGTAATGATCGATAATTATGATTCTTTCACTTATAACTTGGTCCAGTATTTGGGTGAATTAGGTGAGGAAGTAAAGACATTTAGGAATGATGAAATCTCCATAGAAGAGATTGAGGGAATGAAGCCCGATAAGATAATGCTATCGCCTGGGCCGTGCACTCCTAACGAAGCAGGTATTTCGCTGGCCGTGATTAAGCACTTTGCAGGTGAGTTGCCACTCATGGGCGTTTGTTTGGGACATCAGAGTATTGGCCAAGCCTATGGCGGCAAAGTAGTACATGCGAAGCAAATCATGCACGGAAAAACGTCGCCGGTTCAACATACTGATAAAGGAGTGTTTAGTGGAATAGAAAATCCGTTTACGGTAACTCGTTATCACTCATTAGTGGTTGACCGTGAATCCTTGCCCGATTGTTTAGAAATAACGGCCTGGACAGACGATGGAGAGATTATGGGCCTTCGGCATAAAGAGTTAGCGGTTGAAGGCGTGCAATTTCATCCAGAGTCAATCCTTACCGAGTATGGACATAAATTACTTCAGAACTTTCTAGAGCTATAACGATAAACAATTTTATGATTAATATTCAATACGCAATCAACAAGGTTTCGCAACATAAAGATTTAAGCACCGAAGAAATGCGCGCAGTCATGCAGCAGATTATGACGGGCGAATGTAGTGATGCACAAATAGGTGGATTTTTGATTGGTCTAAGAATGAAAGGGGAGTCGGTAGATGAGATCTCGGCTGCTGCCTCAGTAATGGCTTCTCTGGCTGATGCGGTTAATATCGACAGTGATAATCTAATAGACATCGTTGGTACGGGTGGTGATGGGACCAGTACATTCAATGTTTCAACTGCGGCGTCTTTTGTGGCAGCAGGAGCGGGTGCGAAAGTAGCAAAACATGGCAACCGATCGGTTTCGAGTAAATCAGGCAGTGCGGACTTGCTCGAAGAAGCCGGGGCTTGCTTAAATTTGAATGCGCAACAGGTGACAAAGGTAATAGAGCAAGCGGGGATCGGTTTTATGTTTGCGCCGATGCACCACAGCGCAATGAAGCATGCAATTACAGCGCGCAAAGAAATGGCCGTGAGGACAATTTTCAATGTGTTAGGACCGCTAACTAATCCAGCTAAGGTTAAGCGTCAAGTGGTTGGAGTATTCGCAGAAGAACTTACACCAGTAATGGCTAAGGTCTTCGCCCAATTAGGAAGTATACACAGCCTAATTGTTCACTCAGAAGATGGTATGGATGAAATAAGTATTTGTGCGCCAACAACGGTTAGTGAAATGAGAAATGGGCAAGTGAGTGCCTATTCCATATGTCCCGAAGATTTTGGATTGAAGACGGCAGATATAAGTGAGTTAGTGGTAGACAATTCCAGTGCATCTTTAGCCACAATACAACGTGTTTTACGCGGGGAAGCGGGGGCGCCGCGCGACATTGTGCTTCTCAATGCAGGTGCGGGTGTGTATGTATCCGGTCTAGCGAACAGCTTGGCTGAAGGGGTGGTAGCCGCGGCCAAATCGATTGATTCAGGCCGGGCACTGGAAGCCATGCAAGCGTATATAAATGCGACGCAAGAGGTTTAAACGCTATGATAAAGAGCGGCGTGCATAGTGTGATGAATACTGGGTCGGATGTGCTGGATAAAATCATGCGGCATAAACGTGAGGAAGTTGATTTCGAGCAAAGGCAAACCCCACTTGCAGATCTTAAAGCAATGGCGGGTGATACATCTGATTGCCGAGGTTTTTCCGCGGCGATAAAGAATATCGTATCAACAAGCCGTTCGGCGGTTATTGCTGAAGTCAAAAAGGCATCTCCGAGCAAAGGTTTAATCAGAGCAGATTTTGCGCCTGACAGGATAGCAGAGAGCTATCAAGAACATGGTGCTACTTGCTTGTCAGTTCTTACCGACACTGAGTTTTTTCAGGGCAGTAAAGAGCATTTTGCTTTGGCAAGGCAGGTCGTTGAATTACCCATATTGCGCAAAGATTTTATGCTTGATGAATATCAGATTTTCGAAGCTAAAACGATGCAGGCCGATTGTATTCTACTGATTGCTGCTGCCTTAGAAGATGGATTGATGCAAGACCTAGCGGGCCGAGCTGATGAGTTGGGTTTGGATGTACTAATTGAAGTTCACAACCACCAAGAGTTAGAGCGAGCTCTGGCCTACAAAATGCCAATTGTAGGTATTAATAATCGCAATCTTAAAACCTTTGAGACCTCTCTGGCGACTACGACAGACTTACTGGCATTTATTCCAAAAGAGGTTGTCGTTGTCACCGAAAGCGGAATCCACACCCACTCTGACATCGAATTGATGAAAGAACATAATGTAAATAGCTTTTTGGTGGGCGAAGCGTTTATGCGTGCGGAGGATCCTGGGAAGCAGTTGGCATCCCTATTTTTCTAACTGATAAGCAACTATAAAGTACTGATGAAAGCAACTATCGAGTTACAAGAAAACGTTCACTTTAAAGCGACTGCTGGTAGCGGCGCGGTGATTGAAATGGATGGGCCTGAGGAATACGGTGGCCAGGGTTTGGGCGCACGACCTATGGAAACTGTCCTAATTGGCATGGGAGGGTGTGCGGCCTTTGATGTGGTATATATTCTGCGTAAGAAGCGATGCATAGTGCATGACTGTATTGCAGAGCTAGAGGCAGAGCGAGCTGGTACTGATCCGAAGGTGTTCACCAAAATTCATTTGCATTTTAAAGTAAGCGGTGAAAAATTAACTGAAAATGCTGTGTCTAAAGCAGTTGAATTATCGGCCGAAAAGTATTGTTCGGCTTCCATCATGTTAGGGAAAACAGCGGTAATCAGTCATAGTTTTGAGATTATCTGAAATCGCCATCAATCAAGCTACTAGTCAAATTTTATGAGCCAAAATAATTTATCACGACCACCTCATGCCGGCATGCGGCATGTAGCACTAAACGTTATCAACCTTGCTGCAATGGAGCATTTTTATTGTGAACTGTTAGGCTTTGAAGTCGAATGGCGGCCCGATGCTGACAATGTGTATCTTTGTAGTGGTAACGACAATCTCGCCTTACACGTAGTTTCAGAGATGGCGCCAGTGGCTCCAGAACAACACCATCCGTTGGCCCACACGGGAATAATTGTAGATAAGATTGCCCAGGTTGATGATTGGTTCAGATTTTTGCAAGCAAACAATGTGGCGATGGTTACGGAACCAAAAACTCATCGCGACGGAGCACGGAGTTTTTATTGCTATGATCCGCAAAAAATAGTTTTACAGATAATTTTTCATCCCCCTTTATCAGCCGGTTGAGCTAGCTTCATTTAAACAACAAGGATTTGTTATTCGCGATTCTGAGGGTATAATGATTGAATTTCTCGGGACGGGGTGAAATTCCCCACTGGCGGTAAGAGTGCTAAGTGTTCTTTTTGATATTCACTTGACCTTTAGCCCGCGAGCGCCTTTTTCATTGTATTGGTAAATTACTCCAAGTAGATGAGTTATCTTCTAATTGATGAAGAAGGGTCAGCAGATTTGGTGTAATTCCAAAGCCGACGGTGATAGTCCGGATGATAGAGAAGATGACATTATAATGAATGCCGTCCAGTGATAGATTGCTGGCGAAAGCCAATGACTTGCTTGATCTTGCGTAGATCAATCTTGAATAGGCCTATTCAGTTCATTTTTGTGTTCATCATCAGTCCCGATTTCGTGTGATTAATACGTCACTAATTTCATAAGAGACTGATAATAATGAACCACTTAATTAATACTTCTGAATCCACCACCACAACCACGTTATTGCCCGATGGTAAGAAGATCGGATTTATTCGTGCCAGCTGGCATCAGGATATAGTAGACCAAAGCTTGTTTTCGTTTACCGATGGAATGGTCGAGCACGGAATTGATAAAAGTCGAATTGATGTTTTTAATGTACCAGGCAGCTTAGAAATTCCGTTACAAGCTAAGTTGTTGGCAAAGTCAGGGAATTACGCTGTTGTTGTAGCAGCAGGCCTGATTGTCGATGGAGGGATCTATCGACATGATTTTGTCGCCGCAACGGTATTAAACGCCATGATGGACGTGCAGTTAGAGCTGGAGATACCGATTCTGTCGATGGTTCTAACACCACACAATTTCTCTGAAGCAACAGAGCATCAAGAGTTTTTCTTCGAACATTTCAAGAAGAAAGGCATAGAAGCTGCACGAGCATGTGCTCAAACTCTTGTGAATACCACTGCCGCTCGAATTGCCTAAGCGTCTTAAATTGTTCTTTAAATATTTTTGAAGAAACAAACTTCAAAGCAAAAACTTTGTTAATTTTGATTTATTTGTGATCATTTAGATAGGGTACGGGTCTACAATTGTAGTGACGGTACTGATTATCTGAGAGTGCAATGACAAATGTTGAGCGATTAAGCAGTTACGACGTGTCTTTAGCTAAGCGGCTAGCTGGACGGCCAGCCGGACGGCGCAAGGTGACTCAAGAACATCAATGGATTACCGTGGTAAACCCCACAAACCAGATGCTTTTATTACAAGCCTGCGACAATTGTGGCGTGGTTAAATCTGAGAACTCTGTGATACGACGTTGTGCCCAACCTCAGGGACAAGGCTTAATTTCGAGCTCTATGGGGAGTGATATGGTGGCCTCAGCTTAGGGCTTGTCAGTCAAAGGCCGAATCAACCTATTGGAAAATAGGTTCAGTTTGAATCTGCGTCGATAGAATCACAGCATTCGAAAAGCATTCAAAGACCATCGCATCCGAAGCAATGAGTTCCTGGCAATTAACCTACTCTTTTCATTAAGAACTCTAACCTTTCATTAAAAACTCTAACAATGCCTTTTGAGCGTGCAATCGGTTTTCGGCCTCCTGAAAAACAGCACTTTGAGGCCCTTCTATTACTTCTTCGCTTACCTCACAGCCCCGATAAGCAGGTAAGCAATGCAAAAATATTGCATCTTTCTTTGCTAAGCGCATCAACGCTTGATCCACACAAAAGCCTGTAAAAGCATTGTTACGTTCGTTCTTCTCGTCCTCTTGACCCATACTCGACCAAGTGTCGGTAATTATCACATCGGCATTGGACGCGGCTTCTCTAGGGTCATTGCTTAATCGGATGCTTGAGTTATTGCGAGCAACGACTTCTGACGAGGGCTCATATCCAATAGGGGTGGCTATTTGCAACTCAAAGCCAAATAGACGGGCTGCATTCATGAACGAGTGACAGACATTGTTACCGTCGCCGATCCAGGCCATCGTACAGCCAACAGCGCTCCCTCTTAGTTCTTGCACAGTCTGTAAATCGGCCAATAATTGGCAAGGATGATAATCATCTGTGAGCCCATTTATCACCGGTACGGTGGAATAGGACGCAAACTCTTCTAACTTGGCGTGAGAATCCGTTCGGATCATAATTCCATCCACCATACTGGAGATTACTCTTGCCGTATCCTTGATTACTTCGCCTCTCCCAATTTGGGTCTCGCTTGGATTTAGGTTGATGCTGGTGCCGCCTAATTGCTGCATGGCTACTTCGAATGAGACTCTTGTGCGGGTAGAAGCCTTATTAAAAATCATGGCCAAGCTTTGGTTTTTAAGAGGTTCGTAAATTGCACCATCGTTCTGCAGAGATTTCAGATCAATCGCTCGATCAATAATCGATTGCAACGTTTTCGTTGAGAGATCGTCCAGGGTTAAGAAGTGTTGGGTGTTCATTAGGAGTAATATCCGTGCAAGAGTTCTACTTAGGGTTGTTGGTGATGGACAAGAAACAAAAAGCGCCCAGAGGGCGCTTTTTGTGAATGGGTCAAACTCCAAGTTTAACCCATTAAAAACACATGTTGAGAGAAATCTATAGAACTTGGATCAAACCAACAAGGATCGCAGTTAAAGCGATGCTGCTATAGATCACACCATTCACAGAGGCCATAGGGCCTTGCTTTCCAATGATGGCATTAACTTCCAACAATATAACAATAGCAAGAGCTGCGTATAAGCCTGTATCGCTTAGCGAAGCCATTGCTCCTTTTTTATGGGCCGATGCCAGCATCAAATAAGCCATCGGGCCCGAAAACAAAGTATTAGTACGCGAAGCTAAAAGAGCCTTAGCTCCGGCTGCGGGTCCGTCACCTTCTTTCATGCCAAGTGCTATTTGCTGTGCAGGCCAAATAATGACCCATACATTAAGAAACATGAACGTCCCGAGTAGGGCGCCAACAATGATGTAGTTGTTAACTGATAGCGAACCTGAAATCGTATGTAACAAGTATAAGCCCGTTAGGAATGTAAACATGGCGCCCCAACGGAACCACCATAATGCACTTGGTGCTAATTTGCTCTTTGCATCGGCCAAGCCTTCAGCGGAGGCTTGTTTGAAATATCCACCTTGGACAAAGTTGAAATAGTACAACATGCCTATCCATGTGATACCGAATAGCAAATGCCCCCATCGGGCTAGAAAATTGAGTTCTTCCATTTGGACTTACCTCTTTATTAGATTGTTTTTAATTTATAAGTAGTTTGTTGCACTTTTTTGGCCTGAGCTGGGCTCAGCAATAAAATCGTCCAACCGAAAATCTGGTCTACTCATTTTACACAAAATTGGATTAAAGAAGCGCTAAATTTTATGTACCCTTTAAAACGCATAGGCTTGACCTAGTGTGTGGAAACAATGACACTACGCGAGCGGAAAATATTGTGAATAGAGAACATTTCTCTTTTATAAACAAATTAGAATTATGGCAAAAATTAATAAGGTCGTATTGGCCTACTCTGGTGGTCTTGATACTTCAATCATATTGAAGTGGTTACAAAACGAATATGATTGCGAGGTCGTTACCTTTACAGCGGATATCGGGCAGGGCGAGGAAGTAGAGCCCGCCCGTGCAAAAGCACAAGCGATGGGTGTGTCTAGTATCTACATTGATGATCTACGAGAAGAGTTTGCTCGAGATTTTGTTTTCCCCATGATGCGTGCCAATGCTATTTATGAGGGTGAATATCGTCTTGGAACTTCTATTGCACGACCACTGATAGCAAAGCGTTTAATAGAGATAGCAAACGAAACAGGTGCTGATGCTATCTCACATGGTGCAACGGGAAAGGGCAACGATCAAGTTCGCTTTGAATTAGGTGCCTACGCTTTGCGTCCCGATATAGAGATCATTGCGCCGTGGAGAATTTGGGATTTAAATTCAAGGGACAAGCTGCTTGCCTATGCCGACGAACATAACATTTCTGTGGAGAAGAAAGCTGATGGAAAGTCGCTGTATTCGATGGACGCCAACCTATTACATATTTCCTATGAAGGCGGTATTTTAGAGGATCCATGGGAAGAAGCAGAGGATTCTATGTGGCGTTGGTCCGTTAGTCCAGAGATGGCTCCCGACACTGCCCAGTATGTTGAATTGGAATTTGAACAAGGCGATATTGTGGCTATTGACGGTGAAGCAATGTCACCAGCTAGCGTAATGGAATGGCTAAATAAAGTGGGCGGAGCGCATGGTATCGGAAGGGATGACATTGTTGAAAACCGCTATGTGGGCATGAAATCCAGAGGTTGCTATGAGACTCCTGCTGGAGCAATCATGTTACGAGCACACCGTGCTATGGAGTCATTGACACTTGACCGTGAGGTCGCACACTTAAAAGATGAGCTCATGCCCAAGTATGCAGAACTGATTTACAACGGGTATTGGTGGAGCCCTGAGCGGGAAATGTTGCAGACTATGATCGACGAATCTCAAAAGCATGTAAACGGTGTAGTTAGAGTAAAGCTTTACAAGGGATCCGTTTCTATCTCTGGGCGGAAATCTGAAAATGATTCGTTATTTGATGAACGCATTGCGACATTTGAAGATGATGACGGTGCTTACAACCAAGCTGATGCAGAGGGATTCATTAAATTGAATGCTTTAAGATTGAGGATTGGTGCCAAACGGTCCAGTAAAGTCTGAAAAGGCTAACAGGTATTCGGTCCATAGCTGATGAATGTTGTTGACCCCACAGGGGAGGCTAGAACGATTAGCGTTGTGGTGCCGGTTTTAAATGAACTAAAACATCTACCAAACTTAGTCGCCCATTTGTATAGACTTCGAGCGCATCAGACAATTATCGTTGATGGCGGCAGCAAAGACGGCAGTGATGGTTGGCTCGAGGAAAACTGGCAATCGATTGATATGGGTAACATTTTAGTCAAGTCAAGAGCTGGGCGGGCACGCCAGATGAACGCTGGGGCGAGAATCGTTTCGGGAGATATAATTTTATTCCTACATGCTGATAGCCGCCTCCCCTCTGGATCATTGGAAGAAATCCTTCTTGCCAGAGAAAACCAATTTCTTTGGGGGCGTTTCGATGTAGAGTTCATTGCGAATACGTCCATCCGCTGGCAAATGAAAGTGGTGGCATTGTTTATGAATATTCGCTCTCGTCTTACGAGCATAGCCACGGGGGATCAGGCAATATTTATCGATGCGAACCTATTCAGAGAGATAGGGCAATTTGCGGATGTCCCACTAATGGAAGATATTGCTATAAGCAAAGTTCTGAAAAAACACAGTGTCCCCTTTTGTTCGAATTTAAAGGTTCGGACCAGCGCACGTCGATGGGAGCAAGGCGGTGTGGTGCGCACTATTCTACTTATGTGGTATATCCGGCTCGCCTATTTTTTGGGAGCAAACCCAGCAAAGCTTGTTGGTTTCTATAGACGTACACGATGACGATACCACTGCACATTTTTGCTAAAGCACCGATTGCCGGTGCTGTGAAAACCCGTTTGCAGCCGGACTGCACCACCAAACAATCTGCTCAAATTGCTGAGTTATTGTTAGATCACTGTCTTAGTCAAGCGGTCAAGTACTGGCCCGATCCTGTTGTAATAAACACCGCGCCAAACAAAAATGATCCGACTATCGTTGGCCTTGGTAAACGATATCAAGTTGAGATAGTCGAGCAGGGAAAAGGGAGCTTGGGACAAAGAATGCTCGCTTGCTTTGAGCGATATGGATATCCCCTAGCGATAATAGGCAGTGATGCGCCGCGTATTACCGAACAGAGCTTCAAGCGTACTCATCAAGCGTTGACAGGATTTAATAGCGTGCTTGGCCCAAGTGAGGACGGTGGATACTACCTCATTGGTCTAAGTGCTTCTTGCCCTGGTTTGTTTGAAGGTGTTGACTGGGGTACATCAACCGTGCGAGCGACCACCATTGCGCAGGCAACCCAGCACGAAATTAGTTTTGAAATGTTAGATCCAACTAATGATGTAGATATATGGGAGGACCTGTTGGAAGCAGCAAACCAACTTCCAACACTTATGACTTATTTACAGGACCAGGGCTTGGTTTAAGCGGGCTTGAAATTCAGCGCTATACCGTTATTGCAATAACGTAAGCCTGTCGGTTTAGGACCATCTTTAAAGATGTGGCCTTGGTGGCCTCCACAACGAGCACAATGATATTCAGTGCGTGGCAATATTAGTTTGAAGTCCCGCTTGGTCTCGACTCTACCATCAATAGCTTGCCAGAAACTAGGCCAACCCGTGCCGCTATCGAATTTCATTCCCGCTTCAAACAACGCTAAGTCACAGCCTGCGCAATGGTATTCACCCTCCCGTTTTTCGTCATTATGTGCGCTGGTAAACGGCCGTTCAGTTCCTTCCTCACGCAGTACGTAAAAAGCTTCATCGCTTAATCGAGATTTCCAATCATCAGCTGTTAGGGTGAAAGGCCGTACTGATTTGGGGTTACTCTCCAGTTGGATATCGTCGTCCATAGCATGTGCCGTTTTTGAGTTGCGCGGTAAAAAGGGGATCGTTGTCGCTGCGGCCACTAACCCAATTGATAATAGTGTTCTTCTGTTCATGAGTGTAATCCTATCAAAATCATTCACTATAAATAGACCTTTCATTGCTCTAATTGATTGCATGCCACTATATTTACGATTAACAGCAGATCTTTGGATAAACACAGTTTTTTCCACTTGGGCTAGATATAGAGATCTAAATCAATTATATTTTCCACTCAGTAATTTTGTAAGGCTGAATTTCTATTTTTTGAGTAATGTGGGATTGTTTCTAGAGTTTTAAGTGCCGCAAGAAAGCATCTTGATGATTATTCTAAAGAAATAGACAGTTCTATCAACTATGATATTCTGCGCTCGTATTGATCTTGGAGCAAATCAAACCGTGGAAAAAAGACCTTATTCACAATTTCTTTCTTACCGATATTGGCCAACCTGGTTGGGGTTAGCGATTTTGCGGCTGCTTAGTTTTTTGCCGCTACCTGTGCTCACAAGTTTTGGGCACATACTTGGGTTCTTGTTCTATCATCTTGTAGGCTCAAGACGGAAAATAGCGCTTAAAAATATCGAGACCTGCTTTCCTGAATTAAGTGATAAGGAATGTAGGAGAATTAATCGTCGACATTTTCAGAACAGTGGGCAATTGGTTTTCACCTCTGGAATGCATTGGTGGGTCTCACAAAAACGTTTTAATCGGATGGTAGAGATAGTCAACAGGGAGCATTATGATCGAGCCTTGGCTGACGGTCGCAATGTAATCTTGTTAACCCCGCATTTTGTAGCTCTAGCAGTTGCGGGCATGCGTCTAAATCAAGAACGGCCGATGATTACAATGTACCAATACAGTAAAAACACTTTGATGGACGAAGTTACCATACGTGGCAGGACTCGCTATGGTGGCCTTTTGGTGGAACGTAAAGAACCTCTGCGTAAACTGGTAAAACTAATGCGCCAAGGCCACCCTTTCTATTACCTCCCTGATCAAGATGCGGGCCGAAAAGGTATCTTCGTTCCGTTCTTTCATGAACTCGCGTCCACCATTCCTGTGTTAGGCAAGTTTACCAGCATGACGGATGCAGTTGTCATACCGTGTATGAATAAAATTAAACCATGGGGACAGGGGTATGAAATCGCTCTTGGTTCTCCACTGGAGAATTTTCCGGTTGGGGATGACTACGTCGATACGGCTAGGATGAACGAAATCATTGCCTCGATGGTAAGAGAAAACCCTGAGCAATACTTTTGGGCGCATAAGAGATTTAAAACAAGACCTGAAGGAGACCCCGCATTTTACAAATAGTGCACAATTAATTATGCTGTAGCCGTTCACAACACAGAACATGAATATATCAGCCATTAATTTAACATCGTTGACACTGCTTTACATTCATCGATTGAGAAAGTGGTATAAATAGTTACACCAAATCCTAGGAGAAAATCAATGAGTAAACGCGAAGAGTTGATCGCAAAATATGCGGGCGATCTAGAAAAGAAATGTGGAATGAAACCAGACATGAAATTGTTGACGGCAGTCACAATTGGTTGCGGGCCTTCTATTTACAATGCCGATGCCAGTACTGTCTCAGCCGGAGATAAAAAGGAGTTAGATCGAGTTAAAAAGAATTTCTTAATGAAAAAGCTTGGCTTGAAAGACACTCCAAAATTGGATGAAGGTATTCAAGCGGCTATCACTACGTATGGTAAATCTAACCGTAACAAGTATCGTGCGGTATTTTACTATTTGTTGGTTAAGCATTTTCGCAAAGGGTCAGTCTATAAGTAGGCGATGATCTACCAGACATATTGAGTCAACAACCTTGCTTGTTGTTACTCGATAGAGTTACATAAAAAAGCCGCTCGAAGAGCGGCTTTTTTATGTTTGGCTAGTTTAGGAATGGGTGATTCAGGTTATGCGAAGGGTGATTAATCACGCCAAAATGTTGGTGTAAAGAGTACTAGAAGTGTAAATAACTCAAGCCTTCCCAAGAGCATGGCGAATGACAGTATCCACTTTGCGGCATCATTAATATTGGCATAGTTATGCGCGACGTCTCCCAAGCCAGGCCCTAGGTTATTCAGGCATGCGGCGGCTGCCGAGAAGGCACTTACCCAATCCATGCCAACGGTACATAAAGCAAAGCCAGTAACCGCAAAACACAGCGCATACATAGAAAAGAATGCCGTGACAGTATTAATTACGCGCTCACTGATTACTTGTTTGCCATGTTTTACTGAAAGTACTGCGTTGGGGTGTACTAGGCGCGCAATCTCAGTGCGTCCCTGTTTAAACATAAGCTGAATTCGTAAAACCTTAATTCCACCAGCAGTTGATCCAGCACACCCTCCCATAAAACTCAGTAGAATCAGTAGCACGGGTATAGCGCCAGGCCACCAAGCAAAACCATCAGAGGTATACCCTGTGGTAGTCGCAATAGACACTAAATGAAAGATCCCTTGTCGGAGCGTGTCGCTTGATCGCTCATAGATATTGCCGGCGTATAAACTCGCCAATGTTACCAGCGCCGCTAAGATGAGAATCAAAAAGAAAAACCCGTATTCTCGATCACGTAAATAAGGACGAATAGATTTACTGCGCCAAGCTAAAAAGTGTAAGGAAAAATTTGCTGACGCAAGTAACATAAAAGCCATGGCTACCAATTCAATAGCGGTTGAATCAAAGTAACCAATACTTAAGTCGTGTGTTGAAAATCCACCGATAGCAACTGTAGAAAATGCATGGCAAACCGCGTCAAAAAGACTCATTCCAGCGGCCCAATAGCAGAGCGCACAAATTATGGTTAGGCCAAAATAGATATACCAAAGAGCCTTGGCACTTTCGGTGATGCGAGGGGTGAGCTTGCTGTCCTTCATGGGGCCGGGAGTTTCTGCCCGATACAATTGCATACCGCCGACACCTAGCATTGGCATTATTGCGACCGCTAAGACAACGATGCCCATTCCTCCCAACCATTGTAATTGTTGCCGATAAAACAGACTTGACTCAGGAAGACTGTCTAAGTTGACAATGATTGTCCCCCCAGTCGTGGTAAGACCAGACATGGATTCGAAAAACGCATCAGTTACGCTAAGATTATGGAAATCCGAGAGTAAGAAAGGTACCGCTCCAAAGGTCGCTAACACTACCCAAAACAACACAACAACGAGAAAGCCGTCTCGATAACGCAGGTCGCGTTTGACGTTTCGTACAGGCAGCCACAAAATTAAACCTGTGACTAAAGTGATTAGGAAAGCAATGCCAAAGGGTGCTCCGTTTCCATCTTGGTAGATAAACGAAATTAACAATGGAGTTAGGTGTGTTGCGCTGAAAATAATCAGCAGCACACCAAGAATTTTTAAAACAATTTGCAGATGCATTATTTATCTCTCATCTATCTGCTGTTACTTAAGATGCGATGATTAAATGAAACTTACGTCAACTTGGAATAAAGCTTCAATGGTGCGTATACACGCCTTGTCATCCATGAAAATAATTACGTGGTCTTCTGCTTCAATGACAGTTTCTTTGTTCGGAATGATTACCTGCTCGTCGCGAACTATCGCTCCTATGCCTGTTCCAGCAGGAAAGGGTATATCTCTCACACCTTTACCAATAACCTTCGATGAGTCCTTATCGCCATGTGCTATGGCTTCGATGGCTTCAGCACGACCCCGTCTCAATGAGTGAACTGCCACCACATCACCTCGGCGAATATGAGCTAGCACGCTGCCAATAGTGGCCACTCGTGGGGATATAATGACGTTAATATCGTGGTGTTCAATGTGTTCCACATAGGCTGGGCGATTGACGAGAGCCATTACTCGTTTTGCGCCGAGCTGTTTGGCAAGCTTAGCCGATAAGATATTTATCTCGTCGCGTTCAGTAACCGCACAGAATACATCGGCTGACTCGATGTTCTCTTGTAATAACAAGCCCGCATCCGCAGCATTGCCATTTAGCACAACCGTTTTCCGAACCTGATCCGCAATTCTCTCCGCGCGTTCCGGACTCACTTCGATCAGTTTAACGCTGTAGCCTTTGTACTCAAGCTCTTTCGCAAGATTTAAACCGATATTGCCGCCCCCGGCAATAAAAATTCGTTTCGTTTTGTCGCTTTTACCTCGCATCTCTTTCATGACTTCGCGAATATGTTCTCGCGCTGCGACAAAAAAGACTTCGTCTTTCTCTTTAATTATTGTTTCTGAAACGGGTGTAATAACTTCTTTGTCTCGATATATGGCCGCGACGCGAGCTTCTATGTTCGGCATGTGCTCTTTCAATTCAGAAAGTTGACAATTGATGAGAGCCCCGCCAGCGACGGCCTTCACACCAACCAGCTGAACTAAGCCATCCGCAAAATCCAGCACCTGCAATGCACCAGGAAATTCAATGAGACGAGTGATGTGGTCCTTCACAATGACTTCAGGAGAAATAACTACATCTATATGAAACCCAGAATCATTAGTAAAAAGATCAGGATTTTTTAAATATTCTTTAGCGCGAATACGCGCAATCTTAGTTGGGGTCGCAAAGAATGTTTCAGCAATCTGACACGCAACCATATTAATCTCATCATTATTGGTAACCGCTAGAATCAATGACGCATCTTCAGCGCCGGCTGCGCGTAACACCGAAGGGTGGGCCGCGTTTCCGGCCACAGTTCGAATATCAAGCCTATTTTGTAATTGCTGCAATATTGACTTATTGATATCGACAACAGTAACGTCATTCTCTTCGCCAACAAGTACCTCAGCGATGGAAATCCCTACCTGGCTCGCGCCTAGAATCAAAATTTTCATATTCAGTAACTAGTTTCTAAGGTTTTGTCGTTAACTGGGTTTAGCGTCGCGCGCAGTTATGTTAAGACTCTTTAGCTTACGATACAAATGGGTACGTTCTAAACCAACTTTTTTTGCCAATGCGCTAACATTACCATCTACCGTGTTTAAGTGATGATTGAGATAGGCTTTTTCAAATTCTTCTTTTGCCTCACGCATATCCCCTTCAAAGTACTCCGGGAGCTGTAGGGCCTTGGACTTGATCTCCATGTCGCCATCTAAGGCAGCTAAGACATCGGAGTTCTCAATTTTACGGCCCGAATTCAGCACTATAAGCCGCTGTACGACATTCTGTAGTTGTCTTACGTTTCCAGGCCAATCATAGCCGCGTAGAGTTTTTAAGGCATCTAAGGCAATTTCAGGCGTGTCTAATTGATTTCGACTAGCTATATCCTCGATAAATAGGTCGACTAGTTCAGGTAAGTCTTTTCGGCGTTGGCGTAATGAGGGCACCTGAATGGGAATCACATTTAGACGATAATACAGGTCTTCACTGAACCGACCTTGGCTTACTGCATCTTGTGGGCTGCCACTTGTAGTTACAATAACCCGCACGTCCAGCTCTATATGACTGGTCCCCCCTAGACGCAGGAATCGACGTTCTTGCAGGGCGCTCAAGAGTTTATTTTGGGTCTCCATATTCAAGCCTAAGACCTCGTTGATAAACAGTGTGCCGCCCTGTGCCTGTTCGAAACTGCCACGCACTATTTTATCTTCACCTTCGCTGCCAAACAATTGTTGTGACACGCTTTCACTTGGCATGGCGGCTAAATTTAATTCGACAAACTCGCTGTCTGCTCTTGGGCTGTTTTCATGAATTTTACGCGCCACCAAATGTTTGCCTGTTCCAGATTCACCAGTGATGAAAACCCAGCTGTCGGTTGGGCCTAATAGCTGAATATGACGCAACAACTCCTGAGTGGAATCGCTGTTTGATATCATCGGGGAGTCGTATTGGAGGCGTGTTTTCAGCCGCTTATTTTCTTGTCTTAGCGATGCGTTTTCCAGACCTCTTTCCAAACACAGTAACAGCTTACCGGTTGATAGCGGTTTTTCTAAAAAATCATAGGCGCCGAGCTTTACGGCCTCTACCGCGTTCTCCACCGTCCCATGGCCGGAAATCATTATGACTGGAGTATCTCCGAGAGTGTCGCTCTCGACCCACTTCTTTAATACGGAGATGCCATCTTCCTTGGGCATCCAAATATCCAGTAGCACTAAGTCAGGCCTTTGTTTTGCAAACTCTTGACGAGCTTGCTCAGCATTCTCTGCTTGTGCCACAGAGTGTCCTTCATCCTGCAGAATATCTTGCAAGATATTGCGAATGTCTGGTTCGTCATCGACGACTAATATATGTGCTTTTGACAAATCACCGAGCCTCAATATGTTGGTTCTAATTCCACGAAAAATGTTTAGCTAATAATTTTTGAAGAATGTAATGTATTTTGACTGCGATTACCACGATAGGTTTGCATCGCATTAATAGGCAGTCGTAAATGCATAGTTGTTCCGCCAGCCGTGTTGTCACCAGCCCAGACCGATCCACTGTGTTCTTCAACAATTCTTTTCACTATCGCCAAACCTAAGCCAGAGCCCTTGGCTTTACTGCTTACATAGGGATCAAAGAGAGAGTCGCGAATCTCGCTAGGAATGCCAGAGCCATTATCGGAAAATACAATATCCACGTAATTACCAGTGACTTGTTTAGCAACAGACGAGCGAATACTTAGCTTTCCTGATGGTGAATCTTCTAAGGCATGAGTCGCATTAATAACCAAATTATTGAAGACCTGTCGCAATGCCGAAGAGTTCGCTTTAATTTCTGGCAGAGCAACATCCAATTCCATTTCGACCTCAAGGTCGTTTAGAGTAGGAGTATGTAATTCAATAACATCGCGCAATAGTTGGTTAACATTTACCGGAAGTAATTTTGCGCGAACCGGCTGTGCATAACTCGAAAATGCGTTAACCATTTCCTTCATAGATTCGACTTGTTGAACAATGGTCCTAGTACTTCGATCTAACATTTCCTTTAATTCATCGTCCACCTTATCCGTGAGTTTATTGCGAATTCTTTCGGCAGAAAGTTGAATGGGTGTTAATGGATTTTTAATTTCGTGGGCTAAGCGTCTGGCTACTTCTCCCCACGCTGCATCTCTCTGGGCTTGAATTAAGTTGGTGACGTCATCAAAGACAACAACATAATTATTTTCATTCGGATCTTCAATATTGGAAGTCTCTAATAAGCTAGCTTGGCCGGACAAAAGAGTGCCACGCATTACCATTATTTGACGCCCATGAGTGCCTAGAATTGTTACTTCATCTTGCCATTCTCGTTCGCCTGAATCTAAACCACGGTCAATGGCGCCAATGAACTTTTCAAGTTGAACAAAATGCGCTGCGAGTTCGGAACATGATTTACCGACGGCATCGTGAGTGTTTATATCGAGGATGTCTGTGGCAGCACTATTGCAAATCTGCAGTCGTTTGTCTTTGGTAAACGAAAAAACGCCTGATGATAGGTTAGTAAGAAGGACTTCTAGGTATGCTTTTTGTTTCTCAGTCTCGTCTTGGCTCATCCGAGCGACTCTTTGAGCCACGTCAATCTTTTGACTCATGTTGTTAAAATGGTCAGTTAATATTCCGAGTTCATCAGAGCTGGTAACAGGCAATAGCGTACCGTAGTCTCCATCGGCAATTTTTTGGGTTCCCAAAGCCAAGTTTGATATCGGCGCGACAATGCGTTTACTCAAATAAACCGCTGTCAAAATAGAAAACAGCAAACTTGCTAAGGAAATGAGACTCAGGGTTACGATCAAACTAAACTTAAGCGGCCCTCTCGCAAAGAGCATTTGATCGTATTGATTTTTGGCGCTCTCAACACTGCTGAACAGGTTTGCGTAAGAACTGGGCAGGAGCTTGATAGCTTGCAGCACATATAGATTGGATTCAAGATCACGTGTCTTAATCAGCGCGACAACACGAAACTGCTGTCTGTTTTCGTTAAGAGGCTCTAAAGCTGAATAGGTTTGTGGGTCAGGAACACGGAACTCTTGAAATACTTCCGGCCCTGGTGAATCAGGCAATAACTGCAATTGCTCTTTATTTGTGAAAGCTAAGATACCTCCCGTCGCGGTATGAATTGACAGCTCGGTATAATCCTCAATTTTCCTAGCATCTTCCAGGTCGCGAATCATCTTGTTTAGACGGCCCGCTTCGAGATCGGCGGTTATTGTGCCAGCGTAATTTTCAACATCAGATCGCATCTGTTCAAGTTCACTTTGCAACGATTCCTGTCCCAGAACCAATGCATCTTGTACGGCTTGCTCTACTCTAACGTCAAACCAACTATCTACGCCTTTATTTAAAAATTGAATTGAGAAAAAATAGATAAGTGAAAAAGGAACGATGGTCAGGAAGAAAAAAATCACCACAATTTTTGTGGTTAACCTACTACCAATTTCGTTCCGTGCGTATTGGCGGTAAAGTGAATATCCATTGCTGATCAAGAAAAACACGAGGATGGCAATGCCCAAGGCTCCCAACAGGATTATCCAAAACTGCAGTTCTCCTGACGCGTCTTCACTCAGCGATTGAATAATCAGAAAACTCAGCGTGAAAAGTAGCAGAGTCGATACAGTTATAACTGGCCCAGGCCCAGTTATTTTCTTAATTAATTCGCGGATTGCCATGTGATCCACCCAGTATCGAGACGCCAAGCAGTAGACGCAAATGCGTTTAAGCGCATTGGACCTGGAAGGTCAAAGCGGCTCAAAGAAAGTCTCATTGAATATTCGTTTTGTTGGTCATCGTATGACTCTAGCAGCATTAATGCTTGCGCGGCAATATAGTTAACGGCTTCAGCAATCGATCTGAATATTCGAGGAGACTCTAAATCAACTCGTTTGACCACATATCGATTTGAGAGTGCGTGGCGCTTGATCATAAATTTATGTGATTTTCGAGCCTTAAGATTTGAAAATAGCCAAAAGGAATTCCTAATTCCGTATTCACTATCAAAATAAAGCGCTACACCGCTGTTAATGGCATCTTGAGCTTGTTCTGATAATTCGATATTTAGCTTATTTATCGAAGATGATCGAAATTCTGCCCCGTCGGTTTCTTGGGAATATGTCGGTGTTGTCTTCGCTAGAATGATAGCCAAACCGATTAGTAATCGTGAAAACTTAATCTTTCGCGCACCCTTCACTCGCATACCTCTAGGAAGCAGGCTTTCGTAATAAGCAATAATAGAAACCATCCATCTCATGGACGCCAGGAAGAGTTTGTTTGCCAAAATCTAAGTCTAGCGCATTCGGGTGGTAAAAATCTTCGGCCTGAGCATCGGGTTGAGCTTTCAAAAACTGTGCTATTTGCAGGTTGTTCTCTTTCGCTAGAATAGAGCACGTCATATAGAGTAGTAAACCATTGGGCGCTAGATTCGACCATAAGTTAACTAACAAACCCTGTTGAATTGGCAGTAGTTGTTCAATATCGGACTGTCTGCGGTGGTGTTTTATATCTGGGTGACGCCGAATAACGCCAGTGCCTGAGCAGGGGGCATCTATCAAGATCCGATCATAGCCCGTACTAGAAAATGAATTAGATGCCGTGGCATTATCTGCATTTTGTAAGGGGCGGCATAGTTTAAGGTCTTGGCTCGCATCACCGATACTGATTTGCGCAGTCAGCTGCAGTCGTTGCAAAGTTTGAGTTAGTTGTTCGCACCTTGAGGCGGACACGTCCATTGCATGCATAGAAATTTGGTTGTCAGTTCTTTCTAATATATGTGCAGTCTTCCCACCGGGTGCAGCACATGCGTCGAGCACTCGGTGATTTTTTTCTACTTGTAAGATATCGCATGCTAGTTGGGCTGCCGTATCTTGAACCGAGACGGCTCCATCATCGAAGCCTGGGAGGAATCCAACATTCACTGGTCTATCTAAAATGATCCCATCTTGTGAGAATCTGTCGGCGTGTGCGGGCACATTAGATTCGTTGAGCAGCTCTAGATATTGCTTGCGATTCGATTGGCGCTGATTTACCCGTAAACACATTGGTGGACGTTGGTTGCTAGCCGCAATAATTTCATTGCTACTCTTACCCCACAATTCAATGAATGCAGTGCTGATCCAGGTGGGGAGCGAACGAAGATGGATATCTTGAGAAATGCCTCCATCAAGAGCGAGGTTTGCATTTTCGGAACGCGCGTATTCGCGCAGGCACCCGTTTATTAGATTCTTCGCCCATACCTTGTTTAATTGTTTACATGCTTTGACTGATTCATCGACAGCGGCATGATCAGGGGTGCGCATATGTCGTAATTGATATAAGCCAACCAGTAGGATGAAATGTACGATTCGGTCTTTGTTACGAATTGGTTTTGCCAGCAGAGATGCTGCTACAGCGTCTAAATCACCATACCAGCGACAAACCCCATAGGATAGTTCTTGGACCAAACCTTTGTCTTTAGAGTCTAAATTTGCGAGTTGTACGGATTCTCGTAAAGTTGCATCTAGTGAGAGGCCTTTATCAATGATCTTCCAACTGATTTGAGCGGCCAATGCTCGACTATTTAGCTTCTTTGCCATATCAAAAAGAATTGTTGTTAGGGTTGGAAGAAGTAACGCCCAGTTGATCACCGATAGCCAAATGGTAGCCATTGCAAAATTCTTTACTCTGCAACTCTCGGCTTCCATCACGTTGTAGGGTTTCTAGTTGCAGTACTCCTTTACCGCATGCTACGTGAATTCCCGAGGTATCAATCCAGACTATGGTTCCTGGTTGCGTATCGTGAGCTTTCAAGCCTTCGGTAGTTTCTGGTAGCGAAGACTGCCAGATGCGCAAGCGATTCCCCGTATGTGTTGTTTGGCATATGGGCCATGGAATAAAAGCGCGAATTTTAGCGTGTAATTCACGCGCAGATAATGTCCAATCTATTTCGGCTTCGGCTTTGGTGATTTTTTTCGCGTAATTTGAGCCGTCTTCGGTTTGAGTTTGTGGGGATGGCGTGAATTCATCGTTGAATAAACTTAAAGTATCGATCAACCCTTGTGCACCTAAGTGTGCGAGCTTGTCATGCAAGCTTGCTGACGTGTCGTTTATTGCTATTGGGCATCTTAGCGTCTTATAAACTGGACCCGTATCTAGCCCTAGCTCCATTTTCATTATGCTAACGCCCGTTGTTTTATCTCCGGATTCTATCGCTCGTTGTATCGGTGCGGCACCACGCCAACGCGGCAGTAATGAGGCGTGGATATTGATACAAGCAAATTTTGGCGTATCTAAAACCGATTGAGTTAACAGCATCCCATAGGCTACCACTACGATGAAGTCTGCCGATAAGCCTTCGATTAAGCTACTTGCTTCGCGCATGTTAGTCGGCTGAAAAACCGCAATATCATGGGTTTGTGCGAGTTCTTTTACAGGCGGTGGAGTTATTTTCTTACCACGTCCCGAGCGACGGTCTGGTTGCGTAAAAACAGCAATTACGTCATGTGAGTCGATCAACGCTTGTAAGGCCGGAAGTGCGAAGCCAGGCGTACCTGCAAATATTATTTTCATGAATCTGCGGAGCTTCTCATTGATCAGCGCGGCTACGCTTAACCAATTTTTTCTTTATTCGGTCCTGCTTTAATCGCGATAAATAATCGACGAATACCTTACCTTTTAGATGGTCCATTTCGTGCTGAATGCAAACCGCTAAAAGGTCATTGGCTTCAAGTTCGAATATTTCGCCTTGCTGATCCAATGCGGTGATTTTAATACTCTCGGCGCGTGAAACAGGCGCGTAATACTCTGGTATTGAGAGGCAGCCTTCGTCATAGATTTGTTCACCATCGGATTCTACTACCTGCGGGTTTATTAAAACGAGTAATTCGTTCCTAGCTTCGGAGATATCCATGACGATCACTTGCTTATGGACATTCACCTGCGTGGCGGCAAGGCCGATGCCGTTCGCATCGTACATTGTTTCGGTCATATCAGTCACAAGACGACGAATCTCTTCATCAACAATGTCCACGGGTTTGGCAATCGTGCGTAATCTGGAGTCGGGATAAACTAAAATATCTAAAATTGGCATTGCGAAGTATTAATCTCTAATTTTGAATACAGTTTCTTGTGAAAATAACGTAAACTGTATTCTACATTGTTTGTGTAACATGCTAAATTACTTGATATAATTTATTTTTGAACACGAATTTACTTAACGTTGGCTTGAGGTTTTAGCTGGGGTGCCAAATGAGTTACCCGAGTTTAACAAACAAACGCCCGAGTTTAACAAACAAACATTAGGTGAATGGAATTGAGCGTACGTCAGTGATTTTTAGCGAAAAGCAAATTTAAGAGCCCTGAGCCATAGATGATAATGATAGCAATCTACCAGAAAACAAGCACTTCTATACTTCGAATAGCCAGCAAAAAAGCCATAGCTGGATTTATTGGTATGCTTACCGCAATGGTGTTTAGCCTACCAGCGAGCTTTGCCGCTGAATCGCCTATATTGGCCGCGGATTATCCGCAACGATATACTGTTGTAGATGGTGATACGTTATGGGCGATCTCCGGTAGATTCTTACGTGACCCGTGGAGGTGGCCAGAAGTTTGGCAAGGTAACCCTCAAGTCGAAAATCCCGATCTTATTTATCCAGGGGATGTTCTTGTTATGACGTTCATAGATGGAAAGCCAAGTTTGCGTTCTTTACGTCGCGAAACAGTTAGGTTGTCACCTACGGCTAGACCGCTTGATTATGCTGACGCGATACCCGCCATAGACCCCAGCGCAATTCAAGCCTATATTAACGCGCCATTAGTGACTGATGAGAATGAAATGGCAGAAGCTGGCTATATTGTTGATGGCTTTGAAAATCACTTGATCATGGGCAAGTATGACCAGTTCTACGCACGGGGCATTGATAATCAGGAGGCTGATGAATATAGAGTGTTTCGTCCTGGCCGCCATTTTGTCGACCCAGTTAGCGAAGAAAGCTTAGGTTGGGAAGCCGAACATATTGCTGATGCGAGAATGCTACGTGCAGGGGATCCTTCGAGACTTTCGATTTTGAATTCATATTCAGATGTATCTATCCGCGATCGCCTCCGTCCCATTGACAAGAAGGAAAGCCTACCTTTTTTCTATCCTAAAGCCCCAAGTAATGTGAATTTACGGGGCGTCATATTGCAGCCAAAAACTCAGACGACTGAAATCGGAGCACTTTCAGTAGTGGCAATTACTTTGGGTGAAAGGGAGGGAGTGAGTCCAGGTGACGTCTTTAGAATCTTAAGTCAATCTATGATCAAGAAGGATCCAATGACGAAAGAGCAATATTCAATACCTGAGGAGAAGATTGGCTTATTGCTGGTATTCCGAACGTTTGAAAAAGTGAGTTATGCAATTGTGACTAATTCAAGTCGTTCAATTCGTCCGTTGGATATTGTGGTTAGCCCGAATCTTGAAAAGTAGAGGATTGGCGAATAGGTTGATTGAGGAGTATAGTAACTGAGCTAGGCCAGTGTGCTCATTGGTCAGGTTGTAAGGTTTTTGAATAGCATTGATGTTCTCGAACGCTAAGGCTTTTTAAAAGGAACGCTGAGGCTCTAAAAGGAACGCTGAGGCTCTAAAGGAACGCTGAGGCTCTTGAATGTTAAGGGTTCTCAGTGGAGAACGTGATAGAAAATGGCCAAGGAGGGTCTGTATGAACAGTCATGAAATGTATGATTGGGTGAGGTTGATTCGAGATCGACAGTGGACTGATTTAGAAAAACATAAACTTATCGCAAGATTTGGTTCTGCTAAAAATATTTATGCCCAGTCGGAATCTCAGAGCGCAAACAAGCTTGCTTCAACGAAAAGATTAGACTCAGCGGATTTAGAGCCCGACTTTCGATGGTTGGAGGCTGACGACCAATTTTTGATTCCAATCGACAGTCCTCTGTATCCGCAACATTTACGGGAAATTTATGATCCCCCTATCGCGCTATTTGCAAAGGGTCAATTGAGCGTATTGTCAGAACCGAAGATTGCCATCGTAGGAAGCCGGCGTCCTACTCCCATAGGGAAAAAAGTGGCGGAAGTAATCTCACGGGATCTATCTCAATTAGGCATCGTGGTTACGAGTGGAATGGCGTTAGGTATTGACGGTGTGGCCCATCATTCAGCGCTGCTAAGTAAATCACCCACCATTGCGGTCATGGGCTGTGGGCTCGATATTGTCTACCCTCAGCGCAACCGAGACCTCGCTAAGCGAATATCTGAGTTAGGTTTAGCTCTGTCGGAATACCCAATTGGCGTACCGCCTAGAAAACAAAACTTCCCCAAGAGAAACCGAATTGTAAGCGGCCTATCGTTAGGTGTGGTAATTATTGAGGCAGCAGAACGCAGTGGAACACTGATTACTGCGCGTTTGGCGTGCGAACAGAATCGAGAGTTAATGGTTGTACCTGGTGTGGCTATTAGCCCTCAGTACGCAGGAAGTCACGGACTAATTCAAAACGGTGCAAACCTAGTCTGTAATTCCACTGACATCCTGCGTTGCGTAGGCTTAGAGTTGGGCACGAGTATAGAAAAATCAACGCAGGCCAATATTGAACAATATGAGGAAGCAGAAGACACGCAAATAGCGTTTCTTAGGTTGATTGGACACGAATCGACCAGTCTCAACACGATAATTTCAGAGAGTGGATTGACCTCCGCAAAGGTTTCATCCATGCTATTAATGTTGGAACTAGATGGTGCTATAGCGGTTGCACAAGATGGTGGCTATGTGCGGTTAAGCTAATTGTGGATACATCTCCCAAAGAGTCAATCGTGAACCGAGCAGTTTTTCCGTTCGAAGCGGGAATGTTAGATAACGTGTATCAGATGATGAGGTGATTATGAAAGAAGATATGTTAGAGGTATTGATTTATCTATTTGAGAATTACATCATCGATGGAGTCTCATTCGAGCCTGGTCAAGATGAATTAGCTAAGGAGCTTGTGGGTGCGGGTTTCGCAGGAGAAGAAATAGACAAAGCCTTCGTCTGGTTAGAGGACCTTATGGAGATTTGTGAGCAAGATGAGAATCGTCAATTGCAGGTTCATTCGAGTCATTCTCTAAGGTTCTACACTGACGAAGAAATGCTTCGCTTGAAAATACCAGGGCAATCCTTGCTTACACGGCTGGTCAATGTAGGAGTTCTTGATCAATTTTCACGTGAAATGGTTATCGACAGGGTGATGGCGCTAGACTCCCAAGAAGTAAATTTAGACCACATTAAATGGGTTGTATTGATGGTAATGAGTAATCAACCAGGCTTTGCAGAAATTGCAGAATGGGCCGAAGTGGTTGTTACTGAAGACATGTTGCCGGTGTTTCACTAGTTCGCTTAATTATCGTCTATCTGTTATAAAGCGCACTTGGGTTGCGTTGGTGTGCGATAAAAATAGTTAAAATAACTGTTTCTTTCATATAAAGAAAACGACTCTAGCACCGAGTTCGCATGCGGTCCCGAAACTAATTTTAATCAGAGCTGCTCGTATTCGAGTAGGTATAAGAAATAACACTATCTTCCATCCATGGCAAAATCTCTAGTAATTGTAGAATCTCCAGCGAAAGCTAAAACGATCAATAGATACCTAGGCAAAGATTACATAGTAAAGTCTAGTGTGGGTCATATACGTGATTTACCGACAAGCGGAAGCACTAAGCAAAACGTCGATCCGAAAGAGAGAGCACGACAAGCGGCTATTACTCGTAAGTTGTCCCCAGAAGCAAAAATTGTTCATAAAGCTAAGAAAGCGAAACAGCAGTTGATCCGTCGTATGGGCATTGACCCTGATAAAGATTGGGCGGCACGTTATGAAATTCTTCCGGGTAAAGAGAAAGTCGTCGATGAGTTGGTCAGGTTGGCAAAGGATGCTGACATCATATATCTGGCAACGGATATGGATAGAGAGGGTGAGGCCATCGCTTGGCATCTCCAAGAAGCAATTGGTGGAGACCCGACGCGCTATCGCAGAGTGGTGTTTAATGAAATTACCGAGACAGCGATACAGCAAGCTTTTGAGGAACCTGGCCCGGTAGATATGAATCGGGTTCAGGCACAACAGGCTAGGCGATTTCTAGATCGAGTGGTTGGCTACATGGTTTCGCCTCTATTATGGGCGAAAGTAGCACGAGGTTTATCTGCAGGACGCGTTCAGTCAGTGGCTCTACGATTAGTTGTTGAGCGAGAGAGAGAGATACGAGCTTTTATCCCAGAAGAGTATTGGGATCTATTTGCGCAATTGAAAACCAGCGATAAACAGGATGTGAAGTTTGAGGTTCGTCGATATAAGGGCGAGGCATTCAAGCCGGTGAGTAAGGAACAAACCGATGAAGCGGTTCGTGAATTAAAGGATGCAGATTTTAAAGTCAGTGAGGTAAAAGAAAAACCCACCACGGCAAAGCCATCAGCTCCATTTATTACTTCAACGCTACAACAAGCAGCCAGCACTCGCCTTGGGTTTGGTGTAAAGAAAACCATGATGTTAGCGCAGCGGCTGTATGAGGCTGGATACATTACGTATATGCGTACGGATTCCACTCATTTAAGTAAAGGCGCAGTGGAGCAATGTCGTGATTTTGTTTCTAAGGAATACGGCAAGAAATACCTACCTGAAGCGGCTATATCATACTCAAGCAAAGAAGGGGCCCAAGAGGCACATGAGGCTATTAGGCCTTCAGATGTAGAAGTTAAACCGAATCAGGTAGCAAATGTAGATAGAGATGCAGAGCGGTTGTACAATCTGATTTGGAGACAATTCGTGGCCTGTCAAATGGTGAAGGCAAAGTTTTTAAGCACCAGCGTTGTGGTTTCCGCCGGAGATTACTCACTGCGAACAAGTGGAAGGGTTATTGTTTTTGATGGGTATCAGAAAGTATTACCCCCTATTTCAAAAAAGGACGATGATGGCGTTTTGCCATCAATGCAAGAAGGTAATACCTTGAATCTTAAGGAGCTACTTCCAACACAACATTTCACTAAACCGCCCGCTCGATATACTGAAGCGAGTTTGGTAAAAGAACTGGAAAAACAAGGGATTGGCCGCCCGTCTACTTATGCTGCGATTATCTCTACCATTCAAGATCGTGGGTATGTTCAAGTTGAAAAACGTCGTTTCTATGCTCAGAAAATGGGTGATATTGTGACAGAGAGGTTGGTCGAGAGTTTTACTGATCTCATGGATTACAGTTTCACCGCAAATATGGAAGACGCATTGGATGATGTTGCTAAAGGGAAGCGAGAATGGCGTGAGTTGTTGGACAGCTTCTATAAAGAGTTCTCACAGACGTTGTTAAAAGCGCAGAATGATGATGACGGCGGAATGCGCACCAACATGCCCACCGAAACTGATATTGAATGTACAACTTGTGGGCGACCGATGCAGGTCCGCACGGGCAGTACGGGAGTATTCTTGGGATGTTCTGGATACGCATTGCCACCAAAAGAACGATGTAAAAAAACCATGAACCTTGTGCCAGGAGACGAAGCGGTCAATGTTGATGAAGATGAAGAGGCCGAAGCAAAGCTGTTAATCCAAAAGCATCATTGTGAGATTTGTAATGCGGCGATGGATTCCTATCTGCTTGATGAAAAGCGCAAATTGCATATCTGCGGAAACAACCCGGATTGTTCGGGATTTGAAGTTGAGGCCGGCGCGTTTAAAATCAAAGGCTATGAAGGCCCTGTACTTGAATGTGATAAATGCACACATGAAATGCAGTTGAAAAACGGTCGATTTGGCAAATATTTTGGTTGCACTAACGAAGAGTGTAAGAATACAAGAAAGTTGCTGCGCAATGGCGAGGCAGCCCCTCCCAAGATGGACCCTGTCCCCATGCCAGAGTTAAAGTGTCTGAAGGTTGATGACCACTATATATTGAGAGATGGCGCTTCAGGCTTGTTTCTGGCGGCCAGCGGGTTCCCAAAAAATAGAGAAATTAGAGCGCCTCTTGTTGCGGAAATTCTTCCGCACAAAGATGAGATCGACCCAAAGTACAGTTTTTTATTCGGTGCACCTATCGCGGATGATGATGGGTTGCCCACCGTCATTCGTTACAGTCGAAAAACCAAAGAGATTTACGTTCAGTCGGAAGAAGAGGGTAAAGCAACAGGCTGGAAAGCATTTTTTGAAGGTGGTAAGTGGGTAGTGACCGAAAAGAAGATTGTGAAAAAGAAAAAAACCAAGAAAAAAGCAGTTAAGAAGAAAAAAACGGTCTAAATCAAAGCTAGTGCCCTAGTTGGTATCAGCTGGAGGATTTAAAACAATCCTTCGGTATCCTCATCTTCCTCGATTATCTTTTGCTCTTGGTAAGGCTGAGGTTCACTAAGATTATCAGTTTCGTTGAGTTCAAAGCCATCATCGTTTGTAGCTTCGGTAGCATCTGAATTTAGCGCATTGGCAATTTTTTCCATCTCAGGTAGTAATTCTGAAATTGGAAAATACTCGGTAATAACCGCCTGATCCGTGTCCGCCGCGGGTTCTCCGGATGCCTTATTGATGAGGCGTTCTTCAAAATATTCTGGCGTTTGAGTCAGGTCTTCCGGAACATCTTTCAGAGCTGTTCTCATATAGTCGACCCAAATGGGTAGAGCAGCCACACTGCCAGCTTCTCCTTTTCCCATACTTGCTGGATCATCAAAGCCGACCCAAACTGTAGTCGCGATCTTCGAATTGAAGCCAGTAAACCATGCGTCAACATAATCATTTGTCGTGCCGGTTTTTCCGGCTAAGTCTTGTCTATTTAGCACTAAGGCTTTACGCGCGGTTCCGAGTTTGATGACGTCCTTTAACATGCTTACCGTGAGGAAATTATTCGAAGCATGCATAACACGAGGTGCCAGATAGGTTTCTACCTCAGATTCGCCTTCAGCTTCCAGCTCTGCAACATTATCTGCTAAGGCTTCAGCGTTAGTGGCTGTCTCTGTGTATGACTCAAGGATCGGGTCTGGCAGGAACTGTGAATAGCATTCATCGCAGAGTTCTGGCATTTTGGCCCGATAAATGACCTCACCATTCCGATCAGTGATGTAATCAATAAAGTAGGGCTCAACTCGGTATCCAGTATTGGCTAAGGTTCCGTATGCGGAAACCATTTGGAGCGGTGTTACGCCACCGGAACCCAACGCCATAGCAAGCGTTGACGAAAATCGATCCATGTCTATCCCAAACCGAGAAACATACTCTCGTGCATAAGGAATGCCGATAGAGCGAAGTAAGCGTATTGAGACCAAATTGAGTGACTTCGTTAGGGCTACGCGCATGCGTGTCGGACCGAAGAATTTACCTGAGTAGTTTTCTGGTCGCCACACAGTGCCGTGAATGGGGTCGGTAATTACAATGGGTGCGCCACTTATTAGGCTTGAAGGTCCGAAGCCGCTATCCAGAGATGCCGAGTAAATAAAGGGTTTGATATTTGAACCTGGCTGTCTAATAGATTGTACTGCGCGGTTGTATTTGTTGAGAAAAAAGTCATATCCTCCTACCAGCGCCGTTATTTTTCCAGAACTAGGCTCCAACGAAATAATCGCCCCGCTGATGTTGGGTATCTGAGACAAGCGCCACTTTTGCGTACTTCCTTGTTGTTCCGAATTCAATTCCGAGCTTTCTGACTCATTTAAAGGTTGAACGTAAACTACATCGCCTACGGAAAGCAACTGAGTCATCTTTTTTGGGGTCGGACCCTGGTTGTTATTGGTCAGAAAACGTTTTGCCCACCCACTATCGCGGATATCTAAGGTCAATCTTTCGCCGTTCTTATTAATGAATTCAGCGTTATTGTCTGTTACGGCGATAGCAATGACGGGTTGTTGTTCTTGGCTGTTCGGAAAGTCCACGAGCAAGTTAGCTACTAATGAGACGTCCTCAAGGTCAATTTCACTGAGATTAAGTTGAGCAATGGCACCGCGAAAACCGTGCCTAATATCATAGTTCTGTAGCCCTTTTCTCAACGTTTTTTCGGCGGCAGATTGATTTGTCGAGTTTATGGTTGTGTATACATTCAGCCCTTGCCAGTAAGCATCCTCACCAAATTGTTCCACAAGGCTAGATCGGACCATTTCAGCAATATGATGAGCGGAGACCTCCGTTTGTTTGGCGTGTTTTACCGCAGTTATGGGGCTGATTTTGGCTTCGTCAAATTCGAGCTGATCAATTTTTCCTAGTTCAATTAGACGGTTTAGTACGTAATTCCGACGCGCTATCGCTCGTTCTGGATTTCGCAATGGGTTGCTGGTTGACGGCGCCTTGGGGAGCCCTGCGAGCATGGCGCTTTCTGCGAGGCTTAAGTCTACAAGCTCCTTCCCGTAGTACACTTCAGCAGCTGCTCCAAAGCCATAGGCTCGATGTCCTAAGAATATCTTATTAAGGTAGAGGGATAGTATTTCATCTTTGCTCAAGATTTGTTCTAGCTTGATCGATAGGAGAACTTCCTTAAGTTTGCGTGTATAGGTTTTTTCGGGACTCAAAAAGAAATTGCGAGCAACCTGCATGGTAATAGTACTTGCGCCTTGAGAAGAGACACCAGAGCGAAAGTTTGAAATAGCCGCCCTAAATAAACCACGAATATCAATACCACGGTGATTGTAAAAATTATCATCTTCGCTGGCTAGAACGGAGTTAACTAGATAAGGCGGAAAGTTTTCGATTTCGGTAGGTTTTCTGCGTTCATTGCCGAACTCGGAGATAAGTAATCCATCCTCGGAAAATACCCGCAGGGGTACCTTAAGCTCAATATTCTTGATGTTTTGTGCGTCAGGCAAGGTTCGATTAGCTTGGATAACCATGAATCCGCCGCTAACCAGCCCGATCATTGCTGCCGCGGTAACTAATGTCGTCAACGGCAAAAGGAGTTCAGATTTTTTCAAAGCTAGAAATTATTTCAATAATCTTTCGCAAGATCATATATTAATTACGAAATTTCCTAAATAGAAATGTAGCATTATTGCCAAAGGTTAGTTAGACTTTAAGGTAAGAAGTTACAACAATGATATAAATAACGGTTTTTATGGAGGTTTCTTGAAACTGTTTCGTTCAAAATCAAATGCAGTCCTTGGTGTAGATATTGGCACTCATTCCATTAAGTTGGTTGAGTTAGCTGGTTCTTATGCCAATCCAAGAGTCATAGCCTGGGGCGTGGCACCACTTCCTGTGGGCGCGTTCTCCGAAAATACCATCGCGAACTCAGAGTTAATTTCTGATGCCCTGAATGGATTGATCATAAAGTCTGGCGCAAAGGGTGAGAGTGTTGCAGTTTCGGTTTCGTCTTCACATGCTATTACTAAAGTGCTTGGGATGCCCGTTGACATTTCTGAGTTGGAAATGGAAGAGCAGATCAGCATTGAGGCTTTGCACTTTATTCCGTACCCAATCGATGAGGTTAATATTGATTTTGAGGTATTGGGGCCTTCCAGCAACAATGATCAAGAAAACGATGTCTTGCTAGTCGCCTGTCGACGTAGCATTGTGGATGATTATATTGATTTGATTGAAGATTCTGAATTGGGCCTAAAGTATATTGATATTGATACCTATGCTTTGGAGCGTGTGTATCGATCTCAGAATAGTCTAACCGCCAATTCGGACCAACCCGTTGCTTTGTTTGATGTCGGTTCATCAACTAGCCATTTGATGGTCGTCGATGATGAACGCGTGCTGTATTCCAGGCATCAAAATTTTGGCGCATCTCAGTTGATTAAATTGATCCGTAAAGAATACGGGGTGTCTGCAGACGAGGCCGAAGAAATTTTACATTCTTCACAACCGCCCGGAGATTTTCTGACTGCGGTTCAAGAGCCATTTGTCGAAATGTTGCGACAAGAAGTAAGTCGTGCTTTACAGTTCTTTTATTCTTCAAGTGCGTTTTCGAATATTGATAGTATTGTTTTGTCTGGTTCATGTTGCGCGCTAAATGGATTGGCCGCGGATCTAGAAATGAAAATGCGGACTAAAGTTACTGTACTTAATCCTGTAGCAAATGCCACGGTGCAGATGAATAGAGACGCGATTACGAGAATGGCTCCAGGTCTATCCATCGCATATGGCCTATCGTTGAGAGGGTTGATGTAATGGCAAATATTAATTTATTACCATGGCGAGAAGCCCAGCGACGTGACCGTAATCGAACGACGTTCACGATTTGTGTGGCGATGTGGATTGCCGCAGCGTGCGCCGTCTTATTAGCGAAAAGCTACGTCGATTCAATGATTAATTATCAGGAGAGTCGAAATTCTTACCTGACTTCTGAAATTAATGCTCTTTCTAAAGTGATTCGTGAAATCGAAGACCTTAAAAGCAAAAGAGACGCATTGTTAGCGCGTATGGAGGTTATTCAAGCATTGCAGTCCAACCGCTCTCAGATAGTCCATGTGTTTGATGACCTAGTGACCAAGCTTCCTAAGGGCGTCTTTTATGACAATATTTCAAAAAGATCCAATACTCTTGTAATCAGTGGTAAAGCTCAATCCAATGGCCGCGTATCTGCATTGATGCGAAATTTAGACTCTTCTGAATGGTTTGATAATTCATCGCTCAAAGTAGTAGATATTCTCGACGATAACGGAGCATTGGTTAGTAAGTTCAATGTGGAAGTTAAAGAAGAGCGACAAGAAAAGAATGATGACGGCGTTGAAGCCGTCCGATAGAGGCCAGTAATGGGAATAATAGAAGAATTAAGCAGTTTAGATATCAATGATATTGGTTCTTGGACAAGACGAGTAAAGCTTGTCATGGCAGGATTGTTATGCCTCTTGATTTGTGCCTTGGGCTATTACTTTGTGATTAAAGATCAAATTCTTGAACTAGAAAGTGTGGAAAAAAAAGAACCACAACTAAAAAACACATTCTTGGAGAAAAAGGCTTTAGCCATTAATTTGGATGCCTATAAACAGCAGATGGTTGAAGCGGAAGAGACTTTTGGGGTTTTGCTAAAACAGCTGCCCAATGAAAGTGAAATTCCTGATTTATTAATTGATATGACGCAAGTAGGGTTGTCTCGAGGGTTACAGTTTGAGCAAATCAAGCCAGGAGCAACGATTGAAAAGGATTTTTATGCTGAGAAATTAGTCAATATCAAAGCGAATGGTGAATATCATCAAATTGCGTCTTTTATTAGCGATATAGCGGCACTGCCGAGGATCATTAATGTGGATAACTTTAAGCTTACGCGAGGAAAAGAAGGCAGCAATAACCTAAGCCTTAGCGCCGTGACGAAAACCTACCACTATTTAGAGGATTCATATATCGACACTCCTAACGGACAAGCAAACCAATGAGTTATCGTAACAAAAATAGAGATGTTGATACGCCTGGGGTATTCAAGGCAATACTAATTATAGGTGTCATGGGATTGTTTCAGGCTTGTCAGAGCGGAGAAATGGATGATCTTAGACAGTTCGTTGCTACAGCATATCAAGATAAGAAGCCAGAAATAGAGCCGCTACCTGAAATTCAACCTTATAAGGGGTTTGAGTACGCAGCAGCAGATTCAGAGGATCCATTTGGTTCAAAAAATATTGAGAATACTCGTGCCGATGGTGTGTCGGGAGAGGGTGGCAGTCCAGATGAAAATCGTCGTAAAGAACCACTTGAGGCATATCCTCTAGATGCGTTAAAGATGGTTGGCACACTGACTCAAGATCAAATAGCGTGGGTAATCGTGCAGACATCCGATGGCAAAGCATTGCGAGCAACGCTAGGAAACTATATGGGGCAAAACGATGGTAAAATCACAGAAATTTCGCTCGATGAGCAAAAAGTGATTTTAGCTGAACTCGTTTTAGATACAGCGGGCCGTTGGGTCTCCCGCGAAAGAGAAATTTCGATAGATGAATAATTACCGATCAGGAACAAAAACTATGAGAGCAAACCACCTAAACCCTAATGTGTCCATGCGGGTAATTAAATTAGTTGCGGGAATTTTGCTAATGATTGGTGCCGGGTCGGGAACTGCCCAAAGTTCAGTCATTCTAAAAAATATCATTTATAGCAAGCTTGCTGGCAATGATGTGCAAATAAATTTGGTGACCGACGGAAACGTTGTGAAACCAGGCAGTTTTAGTACGGATAATCCTGCCAGGATTGCATTAGACTTTTTTGGCATGAAAAAGGAAATGGTTGAGAGCATGGTGCCGATTAACGCCGGTCAAGTTCAAAGTGTAGTCGCCGTTGAAACCCCTGATCGAACTAGGGTTATCATTAACCTAACCGAGACCGCGCGTTACGAACTCTCTGATGCAATGGATGGGTACGCGATAACGATCTTCAACACTGAATTTGACAACAGCCTAAAGACTCAACCAAAGCCATTTGCCAAAAGACCCGATGTCCTTCCGGATAGCTCTGTCACTAATGTGGATTTTCGCCGCTCTGAAGCTGGAGGCGGTAGTTTGATCATCGACCTAAATGAAGATGGTGTTACGGTAGATACCAGAGAAAGAGATGGAGAGATAATTATCGATTTGTTGGGTGTCACGTTGCCCACCGAGTTTGAGCGCAGATTAGATGTGGTCGATTTTGCAACGCCTGTGCAAACGGTAGACGCATTTCAAAATTCAGACAACGTTAGATTGGTCGTTGTCCCACAAGGTAAATACCAACACTTGTCATTTCAAGCCGGAACACGGTACACCTTGGTGGTTGACCCCATTATTGAATCGGAAGAAGATTTAAAGAATGAAGAAGATGCACTGCTGGGCTTCACCGGCGAAAGGTTGTCGATCAATTTTCAAAAAATAGATGTACGATCAGCACTAGCCGTCATTGCGGATTTTACTGGGATTAATTTTGTGACCAGCGATTCGGTTACTGGAGAAATAACTATTAATCTACAAGATGTACCTTGGGACCAAGCATTAGATGTAATAATGAAGACGAAAGGTTTATCTAAAAGACAAACGGGAAATGTGGTTTGGGTAGCGCCCTCTAAGGAAATCGCTAAATTTGAAGAAGAGCAATTGAAGGCAAATGCAATTGTTGCCGAGTTCGCCCCGCTAGTTTCAGAGATCATTCAGATTAATTACGCTAAAGCAAAAGATATAGCGGATGTAATTAAATCTGTGAAAGTGGTAAAACAGGGTACGACTTCATCAACTTCCGGACTTGCTGGTAATAGCGGAATTTCTCAAAACGTCACGGAAACAGATAAGAACTCTTTGTTAACGGCAAGAGGTAGTGTTACGGTTGACGAAAGAACGAACAGCCTGTTGGTTCAAGATGTAGCTGGCAAAATTAAGGAGCTGAGAAATTTAATTGGTAAATTGGACAAGCCAGTCAGACAAGTTTTAATTGAAACTAGAATAGTAGAGGCAAGTGATACTTTCAGTAGAGAGCTTGGTGCTAGGCTTGGATTTCAACGCCTTACTCAGAACGCAAAGTTTCCAGGTGCTAGTGGTTCTAATATTGGGACAATTTATGGTTCAGGAACTACTGAGGGGAACACCTTTTTGCAGGAGGCATTAGAAGGTACAGATGAAGATGCTGCAATTGATCGTTCTAGGGGTAGACCTGGTGGACTAGCTGTAGATTTGGGTGCTAATGGTATTGATGGAAATCTACCTGCTTCTTACGCATTTGATATTTTTAGAGCCGGAACTGGGTTTGCTCACTTGATTACGCTGGAATTGTCAGCCTTAGAGGCTGACGGAAGAGGCAAGATTGTTGCAAGTCCAAGGTTAGTTACGGCCAATCAAAAAGAAGCATCCATAAAGCAGGGTGAAGAAAGAGTTTTCACTGTTTTCGGCCAGGATAATGTGACGGTTGAAACTAAAGAGGCGGTGCTTGAATTGTTGGTCACTCCACAAATTACGCCTGACGATCGAGTGGTGCTTGATGTTAATATAACGCAGGATAGTTTTATTCCAAACGCGGATCAAAATGTTGCTGCTGCACTTCGAAAGAAAGAAATATCGACTCAAGTACTCGCTGATAATGGAGAAACAATTATTATTGGCGGGATCTACCAAGAGGAATTTAACGAAGGGCAGACTAAAGTACCGTTTCTGGGCGATATTCCGATATTGGGGAATTTGTTCAAAAAACGCTCTAAGCGTGAAGGTCGCACCGAATTATTGATTTTTCTAACGCCAAAAATAATCAGCCCGAAATTGAATTTGGGATAAGAAACACTATATCATTAGTACAGCAGAGGCAGGAGCTAGGCTCCTGCTTTTGCGTGTGAGAACTTAGTAGTTGAATAATGATATTGATGGCTCGTAAAAGCACACAATAAATAGCCTTCACGATAGATTTTCTGTCGCACAAATAATCAAGTAGAAGATATGCAGAACTTAATTTTAATAGGGCCTATGGGGTCGGGAAAAACAACTGTTGGTAAACAGCTGGCGGCCCGAACGCGTATGGATTTCGTTGATTCTGACCACATGATCGAAGATCGATGTGGAGTATCAATTTCGACTATTTTTGACATTGAAGGCGAGGATGGTTTCCGTAAGAGAGAAACCAAGATGCTTGCAGAACTGTGTGAACGTAGTGGCATCGTATTGGCAACTGGTGGTGGAGCGATTACTTCCGAGGAAAACCGTATTTTGTTACGCAAGAGTGGATATGTAGTTTATCTAAAGACCACTATTGAAACGCAGCTTGCGCGAACACAAAAAAACCAAAACAGGCCACTTTTAGAAAATGTTGATGTGAAAGACAAATTGCATGAGCTCATGGAAGAACGAGGCAGTTTGTATGAACAAGAAGCTGACCTGATAGTAATGTCAGGGGATCGAGTGGTTTCCAAGGTAGTAGAGGAGATACTCCAATCATTTGACGTTTAGCTTTTTAGGATTAAAAGGAAGTTTCTGCAAGAAGGGTCGGTCTTGTTAGTATTGAAGATTAGGTAAGAGTAAAGAGTCGTAAAAATGAATAATGAGATAAATATAAACGAACGCTTAATTGTTGCTCTTGATGTGCCAACTGCGCAACAGGCTAAAGCGGTAGTCCAATCCTTAGGCGACTCTGTCGTGTTTTATAAGATCGGTCTCGAACTTTTTATGTCGGGCGAGTATTTTGAATTATTAGAATGGCTATCTAACCAGAACAAGAAAATATTTGTTGATCTTAAGTTTTTTGACGTCCCGGCAACAGTCGGACGCGCTGTAGCACAACTAAATGGTAAAGGCGTTACTTTTGCCACGATACATGGGAACGACAGTATCATGCGAGCGGCGGCAGAGAATAAAGGTGATGTGAAAGTTTTGGCAGTCACCGTACTTACTAGCTTAGATAGAGGCGACTTGGATGACCTTGGTTTCGACTGTAATGTGGAGAGTTTAGTTCTATCTAGAGCGAAGCGAGCAGTTCAACTAGGTTGTGATGGCGTTGTTGCATCCGGCCATGAGGCTCAAGCAATGCGAGAAAAACTAGGCAACTCTTTCATGATAGTTACTCCTGGTATTCGGCCCATCGACAATGATGATGACCAAAAAAGAGTGGTAACTGCAGCTCAAGCTTTTGAAAACGGGGCAGATTATATTGTTGTTGGTCGACCAATTAGGGATGCCGAAGATCCAAAGCAGGCAGCGATAACTTTGCAGGCCGAAATTGCGGCCGTATTCTCTGGCTGAGGGAACTCACTTTCTTAATTAAAGAAATAGTTTCAAACAGCCCTTATAGTCAACTTACTCCGCGGACGAAACCAAGCTAAAACATGAGAGAAATTAGAAACGATTTATATCTGCGTACTTTGCGCGGAGAAAAGGTAGAACGAACGCCAATTTGGGTGATGCGCCAAGCTGGTCGTTATTTACCTGAATACAGGGAAACTAGAAAGCAGGCGGGTGATTTCTTGACCCTGTGTAAAACCCCAGAGTTAGCATGTAAAGTGACTATGCAGCCTATTGATAGGTTTGGGCTTGATGCTGCAATTTTATTTTCTGATATTCTGACTATCCCGGATGCCATGGGTCTTGAGTTGGTCTTAGAAGAAGGTGTCGGCCCGGTATTTAACAAGCCGATTAGAACCATCTCAGATATAGACAATATTCATATCCCTAACATGGAAACCGATCTTAGTTATGTAACGTCAGCTATTAAAGTGATACGCGAGGAGCTAAACGATCGCGTCCCGTTAATCGGTTTTACAGGAAGCCCTTGGACGCTTGCAAGCTATATGGTTGAAGGTAGTGGCAGTAAGGAATTTAGGAGAATTAAGGGTCTTATGTTTGAAGACCCGAATTCGATGCATCGATTATTGCAAATTGTAACTGATTCAGTCGTCGACTATCTTCGGGCGCAGGTAGCAGCAGGTGCCCAATCTTTGATGGTATTTGATACCTGGGGTGGAATGTTATCGACGGATAACTATCAACGTTTTTCCTTAGAGTATATGCACCAAATAGTCAGCTCTTTGAAGTCAGATCCTGTCACCCAAGATGTGCCGGTTGTTTTGTTTACCAAAGGCGGCGGTCAGTGGTTAGAAATGATGGTTGAGACCAAGTGTGATGGCTTAGGCTTGGATTGGACTGTAGATATGGCTGCCGCCAAAGCACGAGTTGGTGATAAAGTTGTGTTACAAGGTAATATGGACCCAGTGATTATGAATACTGGCGAGCAACAGGTGATGAGTGGGGCGACACAAGTATTGGAAGCCTACGGCCATCATGCCCCTGAAGACAGAGGACATATTTTTAACTTGGGGCATGGTATTCAACCTTTCGCAAAGCCGGAAAACATGACAGCACTAGTGAACACAGTAAAATCACATAGCACCAACTATCATTGTTGATTAGCAAGTTGTACTTTGCTTAGTAAAATTAAAAGGTCCTACTATGCTTAACTTTGGACACATTGAGTCAGATATTTTTGTCGGATGCGCGCCGCAATCAAGTGTTGATGTGGCTCGACTCGGGCAAATGCGTATCAACGCGGTGTTGTCGCTGCAGAGCGATGATGACTTCATTACCCATGCGATAGATTGGAAGAAGTTGCAAAGCGCTTATCAGTACAATAATATCGAAATTCACCGTTTCGCTATCCGAGATTTTGACGAATTCGATATGAGTCGTCGTCTGGAAGCACCAGTGATGCAATTGCATAACTTACTAGTAGCAGGGAGAAGGATCTATGTGCATTGCAACGCAGGTGTCTGTAGAGCGCCCGCGACTGTACTAGCTTATCTTTGCCATTATCGCGGCATGTCTATTGAGCATGGATTGGAGTACATACGACGTAATCGTCCTCAGGCAAACCCCTATGTTGATGCGGTTGAAAAAACTCTTTCGGCATTGAAAAATAAAACCGCCTAGTAAATTTTATTGTTCATATCTCCTTACTTCTGTCTTTTGTTTCTTACTGACTGTTAGGGTGCGTGGATCTTTTGTTCAAGCAAAAACTGTAGAATTGAATCTCGGATAATTGGTTGGCTGAGCGCAGTTGGATGCAGGCCGTCAGCTTGAATGTAATCAGAGCTGCCAAGAAATTCTTCGTTGTACAAGTCTATAAACGCAAGATCATGTTGCCCCGCCAAGTCTGTATACATCTTACGGAAGCTGTCGATGTATCTCGGCCCATAGCTGGCTGGTAATGAAATACCTGCTAGCAGAACCCGCACTCCTCGACTCTCTATAAATTCGATAATAGAATTTAAGTTGCTCTGAATTAAATCGATAGACATCCCGCGTAAGCCGTCATTTGCACCTAGCTCGAGAAGAACATAATTTGGTTTAAGTTCATCGATGGTATTTTCAATGCGAGCTAAGCCGCCACTGGTGGTTTCGCCTGAAATACTTGCATTGCTGACTTCAATTTGGGGAGCCAAATCCTGCGAAAGCAAATGTACCCAACCTTGGTCTATTTCCATACCGTAAGCGGCACTAAGGCTGTCGCCATAAATGAGCAAATGGTCATTGTCTGTTGACTTCGCCATCGCAGTGTTAGGCACAATACTTAAAATGCACACCGATGTGTATAAGATTAGAGAAACAAAATGAGTCGTTAGTTTCTTAAGTGAAGAGATAATCGTGCTCCGATAGAGTTGAGTTCAAGCTTGTTTTTAGGCGAAATGCCATTATCTAATTTTGATCGATAAGTTTGAAGCGCTTAACAGATATTTAATAAGCTAAGGCGTCGAGTTATTATACCAATATACAAAACATAGAATGCCTATTGTCAAAGAACAAGAGAGTGAATTTGAATAATAATATTTTGCGTGCCGAACACTTGAGTAAGACGGTGAGCACATCTGATCATGAGCTAACCATTCTAGATGATGTTTCATTTGAACTAAACCGTGGACAAAGCCTGGCCATTGTAGGGCCGTCCGGCGCAGGTAAGTCAACATTATTGGGCCTGCTTGCGGGTTTAGATACGCCGAGTAAAGGTAAGGTCTGGTTAGGGGATAGCGAACTTACTGCGATGGATGAAGAAGGTCGAGCAGCGGTGCGTGCGAAGATGGTAGGTTTTGTGTTCCAAACCTTTCAACTATTGAGTAGTTTGACCGCTTTAGAGAATGTATCGTTGCCCATGGAGTTGGCGGGCGATAAGCATGCCTTAGATCGAGCTAATAAGTATTTGCTAAGAGTGGGGCTTGCCGAAAGAGTTAACCACTACCCCAAACAACTTTCCGGTGGAGAGCAGCAACGAGTTGCTATAGCCCGAGCATTTGCGTGCCAGCCTAAAATTCTATTCGCCGATGAGCCAACAGGGAACCTTGATCAGAAAACCGGTTTGAAGGTGTGTGATCTATTGTTTGAGTTAAACGAACAGAGTGATGCGACTTTAGTATTAGTTACCCATGAACAGCGACTGGCCAGCAGGTGTGACCATATGATTACAATTGATGATGGAAAGTTGGTTGAAAGTTCATTAACCAACAGTCAGCAATAACCATGCTTGATATTAAGCTTTTGTGGCGGGATTGGCGTGGTGGCCAACTTAACCTTATTGTCTCAGCACTCACATTAGCCGTAATGGTAGTGACCGCAGTCAGCGTTCTGGCTGACAGGGTCGAACGAGGTTTAGAAGAACAAATCACAAGTTTTCTAGCGGCTGATTTAGCGGTTCAGAGTAGTTTAGTAATGGACAATTCGTTTCGCTTAAAAGCGCAAGAAATTGGTTTGAATACCGCACAGGTCGCATTTTTCAGCTCTATGGTTTTTTCGGAGACGAGCAACCATCTCGCATCTGTAAAGGTAGTAGAAACTAACTATCCTTTGCGAGGCCAAATAGAAGTTAGCCACAAAGATTCAACGCAGCCACCAGAATTGTTGTCACAAGGCCCGGATAAAGGAGAGGCTTGGGTTGAAGCTCGTTTACTAAACCTGTTAGATCTATCGCTCGGTGACAATGTCGAGGTAGGATATAGTTCGTTAAGAATTACGCGCATCATAATTAACGAACCTGATCGTGGGACAGGTTTTAACAGCGCTGGTGCTAGAATAATGATGAGTGATCTAGATTTGACCGAGTCACAGTTGGTCAGGCCTGGAAGTAGGATCACCTATCGCTTATTAATGTCCGGTGCAGACCCAAAAGTGAAGAAATATCAGCAATGGTACCAGGATTCCGATGAAGCTCAACCGGAGAGCTTTAGTCATTATCGGCTACGAACTCCTGAAAATGCCGAAGAGCAACTTTCGGAAGCCTTGGAGAGAGGTCGATCCTTTCTATTGTTGAGTGGTACGATTGGTGTACTACTGGCGGGTTTGGCGATGGCCCTTGCTAGCCAACGGTATGCAATTCGTTTGACGGATCAGGTTGCATTAATGAAAGCATGGGGGCAGTCAGCGCGTCGCATCAGGCGCAGCCAACTCGTGCGCCTGATCGTCATTACATCTATTGCTTCTATTTTGGGAATGCTACTGGGTTGGTTGGCTCACTTCATACTTCTGACTGCCGCTGAGGGAATATTCGAAGCCACGCTACCTGCGCCGGGAGTGCGTCCATTCATCGTTGCCGCCGTTACCGGGTTTATCTCTGTTATGGGGTTTGCATTGCCTGCTTTATGGCATCTCCCGACTATCGCTCCGCTGAAAGTTTTGCGGCGAGATCTGCCTGATTCTTTGGTGAGCCAGAGTAAGCGCTTGCTAGTCGGTATATCCGCACTCTTGTTATTGACGTATTGGTACAGTGGCAGTCTGTTGATGTCGATGATGTTTCTAGGGACGTTGTTCGCGTTATTTGGAATATGTGCCTTTATAGCTCTTCAGGCGTTAAAGCTTGTGCAAGGTTTCGGCAGCTGGCAAGGAAGTTTTGTACGATTGGGTTTAGCTAATTTGTGGCGCCGCCGCAACCAAACCATGGTGCAATTGATAGGTTTCTCTGTCACGTTGATGTTGTTATTAGTAACCACAGGAATGCGAACCAATTTAGTGGCTGAATGGCAGGCACAATTACCTGAAGATTCACCCACACACTTTTTGTTTAATGTGAGCAGTTCTGAATTAGAACCACTCAAGTCTTTGTTACAGGAAGAAAATGTTTCGGCAGAACGTTGGTACCCTATGGTGAGAGGGCGCTTAGTTTCACTAAATAGTGAGCCATTGACTGTTGAACGCTTGCGGCAAACAGACGGATTGGGAAGAGAAGTAAATTTCACTCAGTCAGCCAATTTACCTCCCAGCAATGCAATCACAAGTGGTAAATGGTGGGATGGACAAATTACCAATAACGCTATAGCAGAGTTTTCCATGGAACAAGAAGTCGCTGAAGAGCTAGGCGTTGCAATAGGCGATGTTATCGGTTTTAGTATTGGCGGAATAACGTTTGATGCTGAACTCACCAGTATTCGCAGCGTGGATTGGCAAAGTATGAATGCAAATTTTTACATTATTTTCAGTCCGGGCATGCTTGACCGTTTTTCACCGAATTGGCTAACCGCTATTCGCGCAACTGAAAAGACTCAACAAGTTGGTCAAAACACCCAAGAGCATGCTTTTGTCTCGAAGTTGATTAAGAATTACCCTGCGGCGGTGGTCTTGGAGTTGAGTCAAGTTGTGGAACGGATCCGCGATATCATAAATAGAGTGACCTTAGGATTGGAAATGATACTGTTACTCGTATTGGCGTGTGGAGCTCTTGTTTTATTTGCAGCGATAGGTGTCTCATATGATGAACGTTTGCGAGAGAGTGCAGTATTACGAACCCTAGGTAGTTCGCGTAAGATAGTCGCCGGCGGCTTAGCCATAGAATTTGCAGTTCTTGGAGCGATTGCTGGAATTATCGCAAGTGCGGGCGCTGAGCTTATGCTCTACCTGATCCAAACTAAAGTGTTTGATATGGCTGCTAGCTGGCACTTCGCATTATGGGGCTTGGGCATTGTCGGGGGAGTCGTCATTATCACTACGCTAGGCCTCCTAAGAAGCCGCAAGATCATCACCGTGCCACCTTTGCAGTCATTGCGCCAAATAACCTAGCAACTCTAGAATAAATTGGCAGAGGCTGACTGAGTAGTTTTGTTTGTTTTCCTATCAAAGTGTTCTATGCTTTGGAATATACGTCGCGCAAATAAGTTGATGAAACGATTTGAGTCGAACACCATTTGATACCTGAGGTAGCTATGCAAGCTAGAGTGGAAGAAACGTTATTTCGATTTGGCCTGAGAGTTGGTTTGGCCTTGCTTGGTCTTAGTTTTGCCGGTACATGTTTCGCTCAAAATATGCAGGTCTTGGGCGGCAGCTCAATTGCAAAAGAGTGTTTTCAGGCATCTGCAGCGGCTGTATTGACCGGAACGGCTAGCGGTCGGGATCTCGAGTTTTGTGACAAGGCATTACACTATGGCGGGCTGGGTAAAAAAGATAGGATTGCTACCTACGTCAATCGCGGAGTTCTCAATGTGGCATTGCAAAACTATCAGGATGCCGTAAAGGATTACAATTATGCGATTAAATTAAATCCTGCTGTACCTGAGGCTTATTTAAATAGAGGTAATCTTTGGCTAATTGCTAATCAGCATGATGAAGCTATCGTTGACTATGATAAAGCTATGGAGCTAGGAGTTCACAAATATCATGTGGCATTAATGAACAAAGGCATGGCCTACGAAAGCAAGGGAGACTATCTTAAAGCAAGGGAGCTTTATCTGTCTGCTTTAGAGAAAAGACAGGACTGGCCAACAGCCAAAACTCGCCTAGAACGAATTGAAAAGAGAATCGCTAAGGCGAAAAAAGGCTAGGTTTCGTAACATGTTAACTGAGCAAGATCGGAGCGGCTGCCCCGTTCAACAATCTACTGAACTCTGGTTGCGTGAGTTTGTCATTCACCATAACGTTTGCCCCTTTGCTCAGCGTGAACTTAATGCCGGTAAAATTGCATTTGTCGTGAGTCAGGCGACGCAAGAATTGGAGCTGTTAGAGCAGTTAGAGCAATTCATTCTTAAGATGCAAGCAGAGCCTAGTATTGAAACCGCTCTTATAATTCACCCCCTGGTTCTCGAGAGTTTTAACCAATACAATCAGTTTTTGGACACCGTTGATCAATTGCTGACGGAAATGGATTTGATTGGTGAAATACAAATAGCGAGCTTCCACCCTAACTACCAATTCGCCAATACTGCGAATGATGATCCAGAAAATTTCACCAATCGTTCCCCCTACCCCATGTTGCATATATTGCGTGAAGACAGTGTTGCTAGCGCCATTGAGTATCATGCTGATACAGAGCAGATACCTATTGATAACATAGCGAAGATGCAGCAAATTGGCAGTGCTGAATTAACTGAGATGCTTGCAGCCTTTATCCAATCAGACGCCTAAAGCATTGCATGGCTTGTCATCCTGTGTCGCACTCCCAGCTCCAAATGTAGAGACGGAATTGGTGAGATTGAAAGCTGGCTAATATGCACTGGATAAAACGCATGCTTCACTTATCTTCAAGGTTAAACATATGGGCCTATCCACTTATGTTGGGAGGTTTAACAGCTTCGATGCGAGTTTGGAGTTCCAGCCTGCTGCCATTGAGCAGTCTAGGTTGACCGCGTTGATTGAGATAGGCTCACTGGACATTAACAACACTGACCTGAAGTCCGATCTAATGCGAGCCAAGTGGTTTAATGTTAAGGAATATCCACAGGCCATTTTCACCACTCTTAGTGTCATCCAGACAAAAGATGCGCATTATGATTTCTTAGGAGAGCTGAATTGGCGTGGCGTCAAAAAGCAGGTACCGATGCAAGTAATTTTCCACGGTGGTGCAAATAACCTATTAACCGGAAAATAACCCATTGGGTTTTCCGCGAAGGCTAATATAAAACGAAGCGATTCTGGTATGGATACCTACATTCTTCTCGTTGCTGATAACATTGAATTAGAGGCCCACGCTGAATTTCAGCGTCAGTAAGTTATGCTTGTCTGCTCTTAGCTGAGTTTTTCGCCTGAATTATCAGCAGTAATTCCGCTGTTGCCTTTGCATCGTCTAAGGCTCTATGTGCTCGTTTCATGTCTATGTCGAAATGGTTGACCAGGTTTCCAAGGGCGTATGATTTCAGGCCCGGAAATGTTTTTCGCGTATTTTTCACCGTGCAATATTTTGGCAGCCTGAATGTTTGACCTATTTGCTCAAATGCGGCCTGTATGAACCCGTAGTCAAAGCCTACATTGTGTGCGACAAAAATGGTGTCGTTTAGTCGCTCCATAAGTTGCTCAGCAACTTCTGAAAAAATAGGCGCCGATTCAACCATTCGATTATCTATACCGGTTAGGCGTGTAATGTGAAAGGGTATTCTTGCCTGTGGATTAACCAAAGTAGACCAACGGTCAATTATTTTTCCATTCAATATTTTAACAATTGCGATCTCTGTAATCGCATGTAGTCCGCGTTTTCCACCGGTGGTTTCTATGTCAACAACGGCATAAATTTGATCTGGGTCAACACACCAATTTACTTGGACTAAGTCTACTTTGAATCCGCATACTCTTAAACGGTTTATGCATACTAGTTGGTTTTCTCTAAGTGAATCGCCGGGTGCTTTCACTTCTTCGAATCTCAATTTTTGGTTTTCAGCCACCATCAAATCTGGATAACCATCTTTGTGATTCATGTAATCCTTGGCCATGGTACGTAAGCTGTCCTTAATAGAACTTGGGTCACCTAATCTTAGAAAGGTTGCTAACGCTTCGACGAATGAAGATTGCCAATTGAAAATTCCCGTTGGATATCCATAGTGACGACCAAGTAAAGCTAAAAAGGATTTTTGTGCTAGTTTCGGACTGTCGAAAATAAGTAAACATCGTTCTATTGCATCACAATTGTCATCAAAGAAAGTACCTTTACTAAGTTGCTGGGGGATGCGATCGAACTCGTTGTATTGTTTTTGGTGTTCACCGTAAAGCAGCTCCCAGAAGGTAAGCGCGAACAAACCACGCCAAAAGTTATTTTCAACAAAATAACACTCAGCACCGTTGCGTTTATAGTATTGAATTACGCCATCTTCGACGTGATTGATGAAGGCTTCATCTATGTCAACTAGGCTACTGTTTTCTCGAAGCATGTCGGTATAGACGCTGGTTCTCTTGCCTAAGTATTTACGGGCATAAAAGTCTTCGATAAAAATTCGGTTCACAGGGAGCAAGCTTTGAGTTTGTAATTCCTCCAATTGACGCTTTAAATGGTCCCTATCACCATTTTTGTGAGTTATTCGAATCCACTTTTCAAACGCGGTAGGAACGTCAGAGCGTTGCCAAAGTTGGATCGCGAGTTCGTTGTTGCTAGCTGCTAATAGGTTGCCGGTCTGGAATAATAATTGGTGTCTAAGTTTGTGGGCAGCGTCGCCGACAGCATTGTTGTGCAATAATTTTGAAGCGACAATAGCTAATTCATCTAATGTTTTTCCAGTGAGGTCGCGCTGTAATAGTTGGTAGCTAAACGTTGATAGAGCTTCGGATCTATTTCGAAACCGAGCTTCAATATTATTTGTATTCTTGCGTGTTCTTAATACTCCCAGATCACGCATCACAAATTTTTGTAATCGGCTTTTAAGGTCTCCGAAAAAAAGAAAGAGAATGTAGTCTATGCTAAGTTGATTGCGACGTACTAGGAAGTCTTCTTGAACCATGAAAAGAGCAGGTTCGTTGCCTTGAAAGGTCACTTTTGCCTTTTCCACCAATTCACTTTTTCTGGTGGCGGCCGGTAAATGTAAAGTTGTAGATTTAAAGCATTGCAATAATTGTGGCTTGTTTAATGCTTGCGCAAACTCAGGCCAGTCCTCGGTTTTAACAAAGCTTATATAGCCGGTAGTCATTAATTCCTTTATTGCTGAGTCTAAATTTTCAATCTCGGGATAATCTAAACTGTTTCGATTAAGGAATTTTGGTTTACGACTTAAGAATCTAATTAACAGGCATTGTGCATCTTGTTGCAGCAAGAAAAAATCCCTGATAAAAGATTGATGCTCATTCTCTAACAAATGCTCGCAATGCTCGCCAACATAGTTAAATAACTCCAATCCATGGGCAAGATAGTATTTGTTGGGCAGTGTAGGTAGCATTATTTCATAGCAATCAAGGCTTAACGTAAATACTATAAATACATACAGTAGTTTGTCAACAATATTTACCTCTATGAGCTATTAGGCTGTGGGACAAATGTAGGTGACAAACGTGCTAATCTACGGCTATAAAATTTTGAGCGAGACACTATGAGCCAAGTAAAGTCGGATGAAAAAGAGCTGGGGCCAATCTTAGACCATGAGCCAAGTGTGGTACATGCGGCTATTACGGTTTTGGGGCTTATGGTTTGGATTTCATATGGAATTTTTGGCTTAGACGCCGGTCTCCATGGAATTCTACTCATGGGCTTGGTGTGGGTAGTAATCAGTACCCTCCCTTTAAAAGTCCGTTATGCGCAAATACAGCAGGCTATGTTGGCAGGGATGAACAGAGCAATGCCGGCTATGTTTATCTTTTTGATGATCGGAGTAGTGATTGCTACTTTTATTTTAAGTGGAACCGTAGGAACACTGGTTTACTACGGGCTTAAGTTTATGCACCCAGCAATATTCTTGCCAGCAGGGCTGATTCTTTGCAGTGTTATGTCATTGGCTGTCGGCACTTCCTGGGGTACCGTTGGAACAGGTGGAATTGTATTAATTGGCATCGGCGGTGCAATGGGAATTCCTTTGCCGCTCGTGGCCGGAATGATTATTTCTGGCGCAAGCTTCGGCGATAAGATGTCTCCGGTTTCAGATACGACCAATCTAGCGGCCTTGTCGGCAGACACGGACCTTTATGCGCATATTAAGAGTATGGCTTATACCACTGTGCCAACGTATTTGATCACCTTGGCAGCCTTTAGTTGGCTGGGTATGTCTTTTGCAGATCAGTCCTTACCGGCTGCTGAATTAAGCACCTTGCTTAATGGTTTGGACTCAGTATTTACCATTAACGTTTATATGTTATTGCCGCTTATTGTGTTGTTAACACTATCGATGCGCGGTTTGGCCGCCGAAGCAGCCATGTTGATAGCGTCATTGGTTGCGGCATTGTTGGCCATTCTTGTCCAAGGTGTAGATTTAGCAACTATGATTAGTGCCTTTTGGGATGGTGCCAAAATTTCAACAGGGGTAGAAACATTGGACCCTTTATTGAACCGCGGTGGTATGACGGAAATGGCGTGGACTTTCACCCTCAGTTTTATTGCAATATCACTAGGCTCAGTACTCCAATACATGGGGTTTTTGAAAGTGTTGATGGAATGGCTATTGAGGACTGTTGAGCGCGGAGCAAGCCTTGTGACTTCCACAATAGTTGCTACTTTTGCCGCAAACCTCACGCTTGGCGAAAGCTACATATCACTGATATTGACTGGACAGATGTTCAAACAAAAATATAACGAACAGAAAATCGATAGGTCAGTACTGTCTAGATCATTAGAAGAAGGTGGTACCCTAATGACCGCCCTCATACCATGGACCACCACCGGCGCATTCTATGCTGCGACCTTAGGGGTCCCGACCTTAGAGTACGCGCAGTGGTCTCTGCTGAACTGGATCAACCCGATAATAGGAATTATTTTTGCTTGGTTAGGTCTTGCGCTATTTAGAGCAAAAACAAGTTAATCGAATAGTGGGCTATTAGCTGGCCTTCTTACTCACTTTTAGAGGCTTGCAACGAAGATAGGCGGTGTAGAAGAATTGCAGCTTTTTTAATGTTTCTATGTAAACTCTCTAACTCTGCGACTTCATTGCTTGTGTGACCACCTGCGCCCATCATTCCTAATCCATCCAGCGCCATGTCAACGTGGTCTGCGGCGAAGGAAATATCGGCGGCACCCGCATTACGAGGATTAACCGCGACTACCTTGCCAAATCCAAGGTCTTCGCTGACCTGACTATATAGGCCTAACAACTCTCTATTCTTTGATGTAGGTGCCATCGGAGGATATCCCTCATGAAACTTGATTGAGGCAGAAGTTTGGTCCAAATTTTCAGTCAATATTTTCAGCATTGTATCCTTTGCCGTTGCTAACTCTTCATGCTCAAGTGCGCGAATATCGCCATAGACTTTTACAGTCTGAGAAATTACGTTGTTTTTCCCGAAGGCTGTTGAGGTGGATTCTAGTACGTCGTGTTCCACCTTGGTCCCTCCGCTAATTAGCCCGGGATTGAAAGTCAGGTTGCCTATACCTGAAAGCTGCTCTCTCATTTCATTGAGTATTCTAGCTGACTCAAAAATCGCGCCGTAGCCTACTTCATCTTGGAATATCTGCGATGAATGAGCTGCTTTTCCGGTTACCTCTAATTCCCAAGCGATAGAACCACGCCTTGCAATAACCGCTGTTTCAATATTTCCATCACCATCTTCAAAACCCAATGCTATATCGGCCCATTTTGCGGTTTCAATTAGAATGTCTTTAGACGCACTTAAGGGTTTTCCGCTACGTTCTTCATCGCCTGTGAGCACTACTTGAACAGCTAATATGTCGAGCAGGTCCAATTTTTCCAAACTACGAAGGGCGGCAATAATAATCATGTTGCCTCCTTTCATATCGGTGATCCCAGGGCCCGCGATGTGGTTATTGTCGATCACTTCAAATTCTTGAAACCGATCATTTGGTGAAAATACAGTATCAAGATGGCCGATCAATAGAACTCTTATCCGATTTGTTTTTTCATTAGGATTAAAATTGCTAGCAAGTAAATGTCCCGCTCGATCGAAAGCACTTCCATCAACCCATTTAGTCTGAAATCCAAGAAGGTCAAAATGTTCTCTGAGGGTAGCGCCTACTTGTTTTACGCCATCTAAATTTAAGGTGCCGCTATTAATATTAACGATCTCTTCTAGTTCCGAAAGAGTGCGTTCAAGGCTTGCATCGACCTCAGCTGAGATTAATTTTTCAGTTGGCGTTGTCGCTGAAAAGCACGGATTATTCAGTAAAAACAAACAAACAAAGAAAGAGAGTACGTTAGGTTTCATAGTTATGGGTGATTCGAATTGTGAGAATATAAGCTAGCCTTGAAGCTGCTCCGAGATTAACATGGAAACAAAGCTCAACAAATATTTTGTACTTGAAGGAGGCGAGCTATGAATTTATTCGATGTTAATTGGGTTGCGGTCGTTGTTGCCGCCGCCAGTGGTTTTATGGTTGGTGGAATCTGGTATGGACCCATAATGGGCAAGAAGTGGATGGGTGCGGTTGGGATTACTGAGGACGAATTGCAACAAGGCCATATGGGCAAGATATATGGTGGCGCTTTCGCCTTTAGTCTGTTGGCCTCATGGGCATTGGCGCACACCTTTGCCCGTTATGGCACAGACTTTAGCTTTGCAGTCAAAGTCCTTACTGCCTTTGGAATAGCAATTGGTTTTATAGTGCCTGCAATTGCTACCAATTATTTGTTTTCGCAAAGAAGTAAAACTCTATTTTTTATAGATGCTAGCTATTGGCTATTGTTCTATTTGGCAATGGGTGCTGTCCACGCCATGCTCGCTTAACTGGCAGTCATAAAAAATGGAGAAATTCCCTAGCTATTACACTGAGGTCTACACCATCGTTAGTCTGATTCCCTCGGGTAAAGTAGCCAGCTATGGTCAAATCGCTAAACTCAGCAGCCGTCCGCGGGCTGCCCGTCAAGTGGGCTATGCGATGGCGGCGCTTTCAGAGGCTGCAGGTGTGCCTTGGCATCGTGTGGTCAACTCCCGCGGAGAAATTAGCTCCCGACAAGTGGTAGAATATGAAAACGTCCAGCGAACTTTATTGGAACAAGAGGGGATAGAGTTTGGTTTACATGGGCGTATTAATTTACAAGTGTATGGCTGGGAGCCTATTTGAATAATGCTTGAAGCCGTTTGTCCACCGTTATTATTAGACTTTAGTCCCTACCAAATAGTCGTGCTTAGGTCTAAAGTTAGCTCAGTTGCTGGTCATGATGGATGTGGGTATGGTTATTTTAAGGATGGATAGCGTTGGGTAACGCTAAATTATTTTGACTAGCAGGGGTTATTTCGATCGGGGTTTAGGGTTAATGATAGATAAACAACATTTTTTGGGTGAGCTGGAACGTCGTTGCGATGTGTTCCTCAGCGGCAATACTATAGTCAACAATACCTGTTTGGAAGAGCGTGATAATTTAATCCGTTTTGCCAAGGCAGCGGTTAAACTACGCGTGATAACAAAGCCTGAAGTACAACGTTTAATCGATCGTGTAGACCGGAATATGTTTGGTGCGTGTGAAGAGGCAATCGGCTAGTTACTTTCATAACGACTTTCATAACGACTTTCCTCAACGACTTTCCTCAACGACTTTCCTGAATATTACTATTTGGGCTCGCTGTCTGAGCTGGGTGCATAAAGTAATCAAGTTAATCGATACTAAACATCGATTTTTAATTCCTATCTCAATTTAGCTTAGTAAAGCAAAGCGTGCATCGAGCGCGTTGATTAGCCTGCGCACATGTTCAAGGAATCGCCACGGAGCATTGGATCAGCACTATTTGTAGAACAAACAGAAACTATTAATGTTTCGCTTTCTTTTGATCTCACACTATACTCGACGGGGTTTTACTAATTCTCTTGCATAGGAAGTGGATCGTTATTTAGGAGACGATTCGATTAAATTAAACTGTAGCTCCCGTGCTAAAGAATATTCATTTACCACCACTGAGGATGAGTATGTCAAGTACGAACGAAGACGTAGCTAAGGCGAGAGTAATGGGGTTCTGGCAATGTTGGGGCATGTCGGTTGGTGTCATGATTGGATCAGGTATTTTTTTACTACCGACTGTATTGGCGCCCTACGGCTCCATTAGTTTGTTGGGGTGGTTGGCAACCAGTATGGGGGCAATTCTCCTCGCGCTGGTATTGGGCCGATTGGCGCAGAAGACCGAGCGTACCGGTGGGCCCTATGTTTACGCTCAAGAAGCATTTGGAGATCTACCCGGCTTTCTGATCGCTTGGGGGTATTGGCTAAGCATTGTGTTTGCGATTGCCGCCGTTAGTGTTGCTTTTGCCGGATATCTAGGCGCGATAGTTCCTGCTGTTGGTGAAAATAATATTATCCAAGGCGTTGTGGCAGGTTTGGCAATTTGGATTATTACCGGGATAAATTTGAGAAGTATTTCCGAGGCAGCTGTCGTTCAGCTTGCGCTCACTTTTCTAAAATTGATTCCATTGTTGGTGATCATTGTCCTAGCTATTTTCACAGGCACTACAGAAAACATTCCAGAATTTAATCCTAATAATGAGCCGGTAGGCAGTGCGCTAGCTGCAACGGCTTTGCTTACCATGTGGGCATTTTCTGGTGTCGAAGCGGCGGTTGTTCCGGCTGGTAATGTGGTAAACCCAACTAAAACAATACCGCGAGCAGTTATCTCAGCAGCACTAACTGTCGCTACAGTTTATATCATGGTGACCATATCCATCATGATGCTTGTGCCAGCAGACCAGCTTATGATTTCAGAGGCACCGTTTGTAGATGCAGCTAGTAGGCTGGGTACTTGGGGTGCGGGTATGATCGCTGTTGGCGTTTTGATCGCTACGGCCGGCGGTCTAAATGGCAATATATTCTTATCAGCACAAATGCCGCTGGCTGTCGCTATGGATGGATTAGCACCAAAAATATTTACAAAAATGAATAAAGGCAGCGTCCCTAGTTTTTCATTATTCCTGTCATCAGCTATAGCCAGCGCTTTGTTGATTCTAAATTTTGCGGATGGTTTGGTGGGAGCGTTTACGTTCTTGATATCGATGTCAACATTAGCCGTATTGAGTGTTTACGCAGTATCCGCATTGGCGGAGCTTCATGCCTCTTATAAAAGCGCTGTTGGTTGGGCAATAATAGCTCTAGTTTCTTTTGCGTATACGGTATTAGCCGCCGCAGGTTCAGGTTATGTGGTGCTTGCTTATGGTGTCATTTTGTTTGCCATCGGTGTAATAGTTTTCTATGCTTTTAAGAAGTTAGAAACAGTAGGCAATTGATGGATTAATTTAAAATGCGAACGTCGCGCTTCTATTAAAAGAAACGTCACTGATAGCATGCTTGAGCGATAAAATAATCATGTCGTGTGAAACACCAAAAAGTGTTCACCAGCTTCTAGTATTGTAGTCGTAGAAGAGAATAGAAATAGTTTATTTATGGAGGAGGACAAACGTCAATGTTAGATAAATCTTATGTCAGGGGGGCCACGGAGCCTGCGGTCCAAGAGAAAACAATGGGGCAATTGCTGCAATCTGCAGCTGAAAGTCACCCTGAAAAAATTGCGCTTATCGCTGGAGTTCACGATACACAGAATCGACGAGAAATAAGCTATGCACAATTGTACGCCGATGCCCAAAAAGTGGCGAAGGCGCTACTTGAAAAATTTGAGGTAGGCGAGCGGGTCGCTGTCATGGCACCAAATATTTTAGAGTGGGTGTCACTGGAGTTTGGGTCTGCCCTGGCAGGTACAGTATTGGTTACGGTTAACCCCTCTTATCGGCCGGAAGAGATTGCTTACGTGCTAAAGCAATCTGGTAGCGTCGGTATATTTGTATTACCAGAGTTTCGTGGTAATCAAATGCTTAATTCAGTAGAGGAGGTTTCGAAGGATTGCGAATCGCTGCGTGAGATTATTAATCTAGATAACTGGAGCGACTTTATCCGTTTGGGAGAATCAAGCGATATCGAATTACCTGATGTTAAGCCTGACGATGTCACAATGATTCAATATACTTCAGGCACCACAGGCTTTCCAAAAGGGGTGCTCTTGCATCATCGCGGACTGGTGAACAATGGTGCGCATGTTAATCATTCAGTAGGCGTTGAAGAGGGAGGTGTCTCCATTGTTATGGTGCCTTTGTTCCATACTAGTGGTTGCGTACTCGGTGTTTTAGGTGCGGTTTCAAGTTGTATGACAATGGTATTGGTTGAAACCTTCGACCCTGCGTTAGTTCTTGAGTTAATCGAGACTTACAAAGCGAATACAGTCGGTGGGGTTCCCACTATGTTAGTCGCAATGATAGAGCATCCGGAGTTCGTTTCACGAGATTTAAGTTCGTTGACTCGAGTGACTAGTGGAGGCTCAACTGTACCGGAAGAGTTGGTGAGAAAATTTGAAAAAGAACTAGGCGTGAAGTTCTTAATCATGTTCGGGCAAACGGAGTCATCGCCTGTTTCCTCTATGAATGTTCCTGATGATGCACCTGCTGACAAAGCACATACAATCGGTGGACCAATGCCGAATGTGGAAATCAAAATAGTTGATCCCGAGAGCGGAGATATCGTGCCGATCAATGCTCATGGAGAATACTGTACGCGTGGCTACCACGTGATGCATGGTTACTACAACATGCCTGAAGCAACCGCTGAAACTGTTGATGAAGATGGTTGGTTGCACACTGGCGACCTTTGTTCGATGGACGAACGTGGGTATTGTAAAGTTGAAGGTAGGTTAAAAGATATGATAATCCGTGGTGGAGAAAATATTTACCCTAAAGAAATTGAAAATGCCTTATTTGAACACGCGAGTGTGGGTGAGGTTGCCGTGGTCGGACTTCCCGACAAGTTTTTGGGCGAAGTTGTTGGAGCATTTTTACGACCAGCCCCAGGCGAAGTGATTAATAAGAAAATTCTTTTTGCCTACCTGAGAGAACATCTTTCTGCACAGAAAACACCAAAACACTTTTTCGTTGTAGAGGAATTTCCCTTAACGGGGTCGGGTAAAATCCAAAAGTTCGAACTACGCAAACAATGGGAAGAGGGTCTTCATCAAGAGCTTTAGAGTTCATCACTATTCTGTGATACCAAGCCGTGTGAAGTTTAATAGCTTATGAAATCAAATCTTATATTTAAGTTGAGCATGCTTTTGCTAATGGTAACTCCATCAGTACTTGCTCTTGAGGTGAAGTCACTCAGTAAAGGCGAGATATCTCCCGAGGCAAAAGTTGAACAGCTTTCATGGTTAACTGGGTATTGGCAAGGAGTAGGCTTAGGTGGTGTTAGCGAAGAACATATAGGCACGCCGAGAAGTGGGCAGATCCCTGGAATGTTTAGGCAAATGAAACCAAATGGAGACTTGATGTTCTATGAGTTTTACCTATTTGCAGAGGTGAACAATAGCGTTGTATTGCGGATCAAACATTTCGGCCCTGATCTGCATGGATGGGAAGCTCGAAACGAATATGAAGAATTTGCGCTTGTCGAAATTACTGACCGAGCGGTCTATTTTGATGGTGTGAGCTATGCCCTAGACTCCAGTGGGAATTTGTCCGCCGCAGTTAGAGTTTCAAAAGGTGATGAGCCACTAAAGATCATTAACTTTAATTTTGAGCGTAAGTCACTTAAATAGACATCAAGCAGTACGAAGTGGGAGTTGAGGTATGCAGAAAACTGAATCTTTGTTAGAGCTAGATTGCATCGTTAACGAGGGATCAAAAACATCATATTTTTCAAAACGAAGCATCACCTTAAACGGTACGCCTGCACGCAGTTTGAGTGAGCGGCATGATGCACAGAACTTTCGGCTCAGAACGAGTGACCCGAGTTACGCATCTTCTTGGCATGTTGCAGGCGATCCGACACTTTTGGTCATCCTGCAGGGAGAAATAACCATCGAATTACGTGATGGTCAAACACGTCGCTTTGCAGCTGGAGATATGTTTGTTGCTGAGGACTTTTTACAAACAGGCTTGGAGTTTGACCAGAGTAAGCACGGACATCGAGCGTTCGTGAGTAGCGATAATGAGTTGCGTGTCTTACATTTGAAGCTATCGGTTAGAGAATAAACATGGAGCGAAATACTGGTTTGACTAATTGCCGTAATACTCCAATTCTAGAGTGTCCTTTGATATAGTAATTAGACAAAATATACTTTTAAGGTGTTCTATGAACCGTTGTACTAAATTGTGCTTATTATTGTTTTCTGTGTTTTTGATTGCCTGTGAATCAGGCGAAGAATCAAGCAATGATGTTTCAGTGTCTACGGTAGAAAAGTCTGACGTTGAGACAGTGTCCTTAATCGAGAAAGGCGATAGCACCTCAGCTCAAGAGTCACCTTCTAGGTTTGATATTTACTCCAAGGTACGCTTAGAAGCTGACCTGAGTCATTTGAGCGAAAACCAGAAAAAAATGATTGGTTTATTGATTGATGCGGGTGAGATTACTGATCAAATATTTTGGCAACAAGTGTGGGGAGATAAGGAAGCACTGCTGGATAGAATAGAAGATACCAAAGCTAAACGTTTCGCATTTTACAATTATGGACCATGGGATCGATTGGCCGAAGACCAATCCTTTGTTCCATCGATTGGGTCACGTTCACCGGGAGCTCGCTTTTATCCAGACGATATAACTAAACAGGAGTTTGATGCTTGGGATATGGAAGGTAAGGATGGTCAATACAGTCTAGTAGAGAGAAATGACCAAGGCGAGTTATTTTTACGCGATTATAGTGATGCGTATAAAGAGCAAATAAACAAAATATCATCACTATTGCTTGAAGCCGCTGAGCTTGCCGAAGATACCGGTTTCGCAAGTTACTTGAGGCTACGCGCTGCAGCGTTAAAGAGTAATCAGTACCAGGCTTCTGATATGGCGTGGATGGATATGAAAGATAATCCTGTCGAGTTGGTGATTGGTCCTATTGAATCGTATCAAGATGGGCTTTACGGTTATCGTACTGCGTTTGAAACCTTTGTGTTGATCAAAGATCAAGCTTGGAGTAAACGCTTGGAGAAATTTGCAAAATATATGCCACAGCTTCAACAGGGTCTTCCGGTTGCAACGGAGTATAAAGCAGAGATTCCTGGGTCAGATGCAGATTTAAACGCCTATGACATGGCTTACTGTGCGGGAGACTGTAATTCTGGAGCGAAAACTATAGCGATCAATTTACCCAATGATGAAGAAGTGCAATTGGCAAAAGGTACCCGTCGCTTACAAATAAAAAACGCCATGCGTGCGAAATTCGATCAAATTTTAGTGCCTATTGCTAATGAATTAATCGCCGAAGATCAGCGTAAATTCATCACCTTTGATGCCTTTTTTGCCAACACGATGTTTCATGAAGTCGCACATGGTCTTGGCATTAAAAAGACTCTGCAGGGAAACACAACCGTCCGCCAGGCATTGAAAGAGCATGCCTCGGCATTGGAGGAAGGAAAGGCTGATGTATTAGGCCTGTACATGATCCAAAAATTACGTGATCTTGGGGAAATAAGTGAAGGCGAACTGATGGATAATTACGTTACCTTTCTGGCGGGGATTTTCCGCTCGGTGCGCTTCGGTGCAAGTAGCGCTCATGGAAGAGCTAATATGATTCGGTTTAACTACTTTAGTGGTGTGGGAGCATTTGCACGAGATAAAGAAACCGGTAAATATAAAATAAATATAGAAGCGTTTGAAATCGCTGTGCGAGACCTGAGTAACGAATTGTTAGTTCTCCAGGGGGATGGAGATTACTCTGTAGTGAATGAGTTTGTGGCGGAGATGGGTGGAATAAGTGAGCGTTTACAAAATGACTTACAACGTCTTGATGACCTCAGTATTCCAGTCGATATTGTCTACGAACAAGGCCGGACAGTTTTAGGCTTAGACTAAGCATGATCTATTGGTAGAGAAGTATCACTGCCATACTTAACTAGTACATCAGGGTAAACAAATATGGAACTCTTACAGAAACTAACATTGCAAGTTCAAGGATTTTGGCAGACAAGTTCTGGCCTCGTACAGTCACTGCTTGCTGTGGTGGTGACACTTACAATTTTCTATATCCTTAGATTTGTAGTCATTAGAAAGCTGGAGCGTTTAACTGCAAACACCGAAAATGATTTTGACGATCGATTTGTGCACTTTCTAAAACAGTTTCTCTGGCTGGGAGCCATATTCGGTGGTTTGATCTGGGTCTTGAAGATAAACGGGGTGGAAATTGGTCCAGTACTTGCCGGCGCAGGTATCTTTGGGATTGCGATTGGCTTGGCGGCTAAGGAGACCTTGGCCGACATATTGGCGGGTATATTTCTAATTGCCGACAGACCGATTAGGATTGGAGATCGAATAATTATCGATAAGATCGGTAAGCACTGGGGAGGTTGGGGTGATGTTGTAGACATCGGGCTACGAAGAACCACGATTCGTAATACTGATGGTGTGATCGTAAATTATCCGAACGCGGCTTTAGCAGCGTCCACCATCAAGAATTTCTCCATAGACCCTCAGCCAGTACGCGCCCGGGTTCGGTTCCAAACCGATTACAGTGCAGATCCACAAATAGTCAAATCAACCACGATTGCGGCAATCGAGAAAGTAAATGGAATAATTGACGGAACAACGACGGTGGTAATTCGCTCGCTTTGGGATGACGATCAAGGGCACTTGTTGTCAGGCGTTCTTTATGAAGCTAGATATCGTTTAGAAGATGTGAAGACACGCACTACTCTTAGGTCAGAAGTTTTGGAGAACTTGATCAGAGATTTTCAGTCTAAGAATATTCCAATGGCTGCATTGCCAATAAGAAATCAGATTTAAACCAAGCGGTGGAAAAGTGCTTTTGACTAAGACTGAAAGGATCAATTCTTCAGATTACGATTAATGCTGGCGTTTAATATGCAGAGATTGGCTTAGTCTTTTCGCCTACGCTTAAGTTAGTGGAAGGTTCTCCACCTAAGACAAGCGTTATCTCGGAGTGGTTGTTTAGAGCATTTAGTATCAGAGTTAAATTGGGGACGGTCTCTTTTAACTCATTCAGTTCACTATTACTTACTTTGAATTCGATCATGGTATCTATTTACATCTAGGTTAGACAAATAGCTTATCTCATTTCCAATACCATCGCCTCACCCAGATGGGTGAGTAAGGCAAGGTAATCAAGTAATGTAGTTTTAGCGTCTTCAGCTAAAGTTGGCATTTGATCACGCATGATACGGTTCACAGAAGAAGGTGCTGACAAGTTAACTTGGAGCTGTCAGGTTAATTTCCAGAATTTCAAAAATCTATCTCGAGCATTTGCTAGCAGGCATGTAATTCACGGCACTGAGTTAGAGCGGTAGATCTCATGTCTTTGTAAGTTTCTCGTTTCTGAAGATTCCTTTCGTGATTGTAGACTTAAGCATGAATACTCGTGAATTTCTGAAGTGTGCTTTCTCATCGTTTTACGTAAAAACTCTAACGCCGCCCGTTTGTTTCTGCGCTTTGTTACAGAGCTTTCTAGAACCTCGCCTTCATGATCGACCGCTCGCCATAAGTAAAAATTATCGCCGTTAATCTTTACAAACACCTCATCCAAATGCCATTTCCAGTGGAACCATAACCCGCTCTCTTTCTACATATTTCTTTAGCAAATAAACCGCCAAACCGCTCTACCCAACAGCGCACCGTTGCATGGCGAATATCGAAACCCTCTTCATGCAGGATATCCTCCGCCTAACGAAAGCTAAGCGGATATCTAACGTAGTACATTACCGCCGATCGGAAATTCTCAGGTGATGTCCTGTAATATTTGAATAGGTTTTCTTTTCAATCATCAAACTCTAGTAGCGATAACGGCTATTCTTAAAGTTACTCTGACAACACCGTGCTACGCCGTAACTACGAAATTTGTCGGTACCCTAAAGTGCCCATGGGTTCTAAAAGTTTGACCGTGAGAGACACATCTTATCTTTGAACAGTGAATTGAACAAATAGCGAATAATTTGGGTTAAATGACTATCTTTGATAGCAGAGCTCGAGTTGAGTAGTCGCCTTTCAGGGCCTAACTAAGAGTCTTCTAGTTCTTCCCAACGGGTATAACATGCATCAAGTTCAGATTGCAGGGCCTTTAGATCCGTTCCAGTTTGGCTAACAACATCAGTATCACCTTGGTAAAAACTAGGATCAGACATTCTTACTGTTAGCTCGTTTACCTGCGATTCAAGCTTTTCTATTGTAATGGGTAAAGTATCAAGCTCTCTCTGTAGCATGTAACTCAGCTTTTTAGTTTTTTGGCTTGGTTTTGTTTTCGTTTCCTTGCTAGCCTCATTAGAAGATTTACTGTCAATATTACTTCTTCGTTGTCTTAGCCAGTCATCATAGCCGCCAATGTATTCATAGGTCTTGCCATCCCCTTCAAACGCGATGGTATTGCTGACGACATTGTTCAGAAATGTTCTATCGTGGCTTACCAGTAACAGCGTTCCGCTATAATCCATAAGCAGTTGTTCCAACAACTCAAGCGTTTCATAGTCAAGGTCATTGGTTGGTTCGTCCAATACCAATAAATTGAAAGGCTTGGTAAAGAGTTTGGCCAGCATTAAGCGATTCCGTTCACCACCAGAAAGTTTTGCGGCCGGTGCGCGCGCTCTTGATGGGCTAAATAGGAAGTCCTGCAGGTAGCCCATAATATGCTTGCTTTGTCCGTTGATGGTTATTTCAGTGTTACCTGAGACGTTATCCTGGACGCTGAGATCATCGCGAATCGCTGATCTGTGTTGGTCGAGATAGGCTACTTCTAAGCTAGTGCCAATTTTAATAGAACCTGTGTCGGGTTTTTCTTCTCCGGTCAAAATCTTAATCAAAGTAGATTTGCCGCAGCCGTTTGGGCCAATGATGCCTATTTTGTCGCCGCGCAGTATTGTGCAGGAAAAATCATCTATGACCTTTAGCTGATCAAAGCTGGCAGAAATATTTTCCGCTTCGATTACTATCTTGCCCGACTTTCCTCCTTGGTTTAGGTTAATTTGCGCAGTTGATTGCCGTTCGCGACGTTGGTAACGTTCTTCGCGCATCTTCTCCAAGGCACGAACGCGGCCTTCGTTGCGAGTTCGTCTAGCCTGAATCCCTTGGCGTATCCAAACTTCTTCTTGAGCGAGCCTCTTATCAAATTTGGCGTTATGGCGTTCTTCTTCTTCGATCGACTTGGCTTTACTTAGCAAGTAATTTTGGTAATTGCCTGGCCAGGAATAAAAGCGACCACGGTCGATTTCGATGATTCGGTTGCATAATTTATCAACGAAACTACGATCATGTGACACGATGACCAAAGTAGTTCTTAAGCCAAGTAATAAAGACTCGAGCCAGAGAATCGTATCGATATCGAGATGGTTGGTTGGCTCGTCTAAAAGTAATATATCTGGGTCGTTAACCAATGCTCGAGCCATCAATACACGGCGCTTCATCCCACCCGAAAGTTCGTTAAACTCAGACTCAGGGTTGATATCAAATTTTGAACAAATTGTTTTGACCCGTCTATCTAAATCCCATGCGTCGTTTTCGTTTAACTCAGCTTGTAGTTCATCCGGAACTGCTGATTGCGTATTTAGCGTGGTGTAGTAGCGGCTTAAGGTGGCGCCCAATATCGAGTCGCCTTGCGCGACCACGGTGCGAATATCCAGATTGAGTTCATTGGGTACTTCTTGGACTAAGCGGCCAATGATTAGATTGCTTTGCCTTAGAACTTCGCCTTCGTCAGGCAAGATACTTCCATCTAGGATCTTTAACAATGTCGACTTTCCAGCACCATTTCTGCCAATAAGACCGATACGTTCGTTCGGTTCGATAATTAGGTTGGCTTGGTCTAGAATGGCATCAGCGCCAAAGCTGATGCTTATGTTTTTTATATTTATTAACGACATGAAAACAGCCTAGCTATGGGGTCGGCGGCAGTGTATCACCAATCCAATTTAATAGTTATGTATGGGAATAATAAGCGAATGATAGTAAAACAAATACCGGTAAATAATAGTCTACGCAACTATATGTATCTAATAGCCTGCCCAGAAACCTTGGAGGCGGTCGCCATTGATCCTCTTGATCATGCTTTGTGTTTGGCTACGTCAGAAGCCTTAGGATGGACTATTCGAGGCGTTATTAATACGCATGAACATTTTGACCATATAGGCGGCAATGAAGAAGTTATTGGTGCGACTGGCGCCACCTTGTACGCACATCATATGGCTGTCTCACAGATTCCAAATGTTGATGTAGGATTGAAAGCGGGTGATAGCGTACAAGTTGGAAGCACTGTTAGATTACTTGCGTTGGACACGCCAGGGCATACGTTTTGTCATACCTGCCTATACTTTGAAGGAAGTGACTCCGATGCGCCGGCACTCTTTTGTGGCGATACATTATTTAATGCAGGTGTGGGAAATTGCCACAATGGCGGTGATCCAAAAACGATGTATCAGACCTTTGTTGAGCAAATTTACACTTTATCTGATGTAACAAAAATCTATCCAGGTCACGACTACATTGTGAACAACCTTCAGTTTAGTTTAGATCGAGAACCCGAGAACCTAGCGGCTAAGAGTCTGTTAGCGGCTATGGAGCAATGGAATGGTGACGATCACTTTATCTCAAACATTGCGATGGAGAAAGCGGTCAACAGTTTTTTTAGATTGGATAGTCCCAGTTTGATAGAAAAACTCAAGCTCCCGGGTCAGCCAAAAGCTGAAGATGTCTTTTTGCGTTTGCGCGAACTAAGGAATAATTGGTAAAGCTTAGTGCTCGGATGATGGAGTGTTCCATCACCCGAGGGAATTTTATTGACGTTTCATTGAGCCAAAAAATTCGGCGTTTGTCTTTGTCGCTTTTAGTTTATCCAATAAGAATTCAATAGCCTCATGCTCATTCATTGGATGTAACAGTTTTCTCAATATCCATATTTTCTGCAACTCAGCCGGATCAATAAGTAACTCTTCACGACGTGTACTCGAACTATTAACAATAATAGAAGGATAAACGCGTCTCTCTGCAATTTTTCGGTCAAGGTGTACTTCCATGTTACCGGTACCCTTAAATTCCTCGTAAATTACGTCATCCATTTTAGAGCCGGTCTCTATTAATGCGGTGGCTAGAATGGTGAGGCTACCACCTTCTTCAATGTTTCGTGCTGCACCAAAGAATCGTTTTGGTCGTTGGAGTGCGTTTGCATCAACACCACCAGTAAGTACCTTTCCAGAGGCAGGAGCGACGGTGTTATAGGCTCGTGCGAGCCGAGTGATGGAATCTAATAAGATAACGACGTCTTTCTTGTGCTCCACTAACCGTTTGGCTTTTTCAATAACCATTTCGGCCACTTGTACGTGACGTGACGCTGGTTCATCGAACGTGGAGGAGATAACTTCACCGCGGACTGAGCGCTGCATTTCGGTTACTTCCTCAGGACGTTCATCGATCAACAAGACCATCAATTCCACGTCTGGGTTGTTGTGAGTGATCGCTTGAGCAATTTGTTGCAGCATTACTGTCTTTCCGCTCTTCGGAGACGATACGATCAAGCCTCGTTGGCCTTTACCAAGAGGAGCGATAAGGTCGATGACTCGTCCAGTCAGATCCTCAGATGTACCATTCTCTTGCTCTAACTTCATGCTCTTGTTGGGATGCAGTGGAGTCAGATTTTCAAACAAAATCTTGTTACGGGCTTCTTCAGGGGTTGAGCCGTTGATTGTTTCTACTTTCAATAGAGCAAAGTAACGTTCGCTATCCTTGGGTGGTCGCACTAAACCTGCGACGGTATCTCCGGTACGTAAACTGAAGCGTCTGATCTGACTAGGTGACACATAGATGTCATCAGGGCCGGCCAAGTAAGAACTATCAGCGGAACGTAAAAAACCAAATCCGTCTTGTAGTATTTCTACGACACCTTCGCCGACAATGTCTTCGCCACGTTTGGCGATTGATTTGAGGATAGTGAAAATCTGATCCTGCTTACGCATTCGGCCTAAGCCGTCGATTTCCATTGATCTACCGATCTCAGTGAGTTCGGTGGCGGTTTTCTTTTTTAAATCGGTAAGAGATGCAGACATGTAATTATTCTAATAGTTGGGCTAACAGGACGTTAGCGGAGTGGATGCTAAAATTTTGATTAGGGCGACATTGAGGCATTAAATCTGGCCAAATCTATGGCTAATCTGATACTAGTCTAATAATAAAAATTACGTAGGTTAACGTTTATTCGTTTAAGTGCGTGGATGTGGTTTGTTTAAGTTGGCGTTAGTTGAATAACACTCGTTCTCATTTTTGTCGTGCTACCAATAATCAGGTAGATGGACTGTGCTAAATGGGTTTTTCTTATATGAGATATTTTTGGAATTGAGCTCGTCTCTGCGAGTCAGTTGCAACTCTAGCATGCAGTTATACCTACTGTCTAGTAGGCTATTTGCCAATTATTATTAAGAGAAAGCCATGTTAGGTTCGCAATTTATTGTCCGTATGCGGTAGCCGGCTAGACTAATTAATCCAAGTATTCGATAAAGGCGAGCTATAAGGTTTGAATCCCATAGCTCGGCTTATTTCGTTTGGCGCCGGATTAATTCTTTGTGCGGGGCACGAAGATTGAGACGCTAAATATTTTCGTCAATAAAAGCGGTCAATTGAGATTTTGACATAGCGCCGACTTTAGTCGCCGCAACATCGCCTTCCTTAAATAACATCAAAGTTGGAATTCCACGAATACCAAATTTTGGCGGAGTGTTTGGGTTGCTATCAATATCAAGTTTTGCAACAGTGATTTTATCACCGTATTCGGCGGCAACTTCTTCGAGGATCGGTGCAAGCATTTTGCAAGGGCCACACCATTCGGCCCAGTAATCTACTAGGACGGGTTTATCTGCTTGCAGGACGTCTGCGTCGAAGCTAGCATCTGAGATTTCTACAGTGTTTTGGGACATAACTAAATCGCCTTTTCGTTTATCATTTAGGGTATAGTGTGCGGATTATTTTGTATATTGCAAGTACAAAAGCAATCGGATATTACCCCTGTTTGGATCGTACTGCTAGCGCTTATAGAATATAAACTTTAAGTGTACTAAAACGCTCGCATAAACTAGACAAATGTAACTATTGTGAGTTTCCGGCTTTATTAGGGTAACGCCACTTATATACGGGTAACGCCACTTATACGGGTAACGCCACTTTTACTATTGGCCGCGACTTAAGCGCGCCTCTCAAAACTCTTCATTGATTGGTCTATACGATAGGTCATTGATTGGCCTATACATTAGGTTTACATGATGAACAAAAACTAAAACTATGACAGATACTCATTTAAGCGAGGTTCGTTTCGACGACCTTGATATTCACGCCGACGTGAAAAAAGGAATCCTGACCACGGGGTTCGAATTTTGTACTCCCATTCAAGCTATTTCATTGCCTCTTGCACTGCAGGGTAAAGATATCAGTGGGCAGGCCCAAACAGGTACAGGCAAGACGGCAGCATTCCTAATTGCATGCTTCCATCATTTGCTAACTCAGGAGAGAAAACAGACCACGAAGAAAAACCCAATTAGGGCGCTGGTACTGGCTCCAACTCGAGAATTGGCCATTCAGATTCATGAAGATGGCAAGCCTCTAGTGGAGCATACGGGTTTAAAAATGGGAATTGCCTACGGCGGTACCGATTACGACAAACAACGGTCTCAAATTGAAGCCGGCATAGACGTATTAATAGGCACGCCAGGAAGAATAATCGATTATTTTAAACAAGGAGTGTTCTCGATTGATGCACTCGAAGTAATCATTCTCGATGAGGCGGATCGAATGTTTGATCTCGGTTTTATTGCCGATATTCGGTACCTGTTTCGACGAATGCCAGACCCCGAAAATCGTCTTAACATGCTTTTTTCAGCGACGCTATCACTCCGAGTTGCAGAACTAGCTTATGAGCACATGAGCGAGCCGGAAATAGTGAAGATCGAGGCTGAAACAATCACTGCTGATCGCATTGAAGAAATAGCTTATATGCCTAGCAATGAGGAAAAAATACCACTCTTGCTCGGCATCTTAAGGAACGCTGGAGAGCAGAAATGCGTCGTATTTATTAATACAAAGCACATGGCAGAAAAAATTGAAGCCTGGATGCTGGCGAATGATTTTAAAGGAGCAATGCTGACTGGCGATGTTCCACAAAAGAAGCGTGAAAAGTTACTCAACAATTTTAAAGAAGGTTTGTGCAATATCTTGGTTGCTACGGATGTAGCTGCACGAGGTTTGCATATACCGGATGTTAGTTTTGTGGTTAATTTTGATCTTCCTGCCGACGCAGAAGACTATGTGCATCGTATTGGTCGAACCGCACGTGCTGGCGCTAGCGGTACAGCGATTAGTTTAATATGCGAAACTTTTGCGATGAATATTGTTGATATTGAAGAGTATATCGAACATTCGATTCCAGTTGAAAGAGAGATAAGTGACCTGCTTTTCAAAGATGCAATTAAGCCTGATTTGAGTAACCTGAGGTCCAACCGTAAACCCAAAGGTGGACGGGATTCTAGAGGGCCAAAGGGCGGTCGTCCCACGAAGGCCAAACCGCATAGTAGTCGGAGCGGTGACAAATTTGAGAAAAAGGACCAGGCTCCAGCGAAGACTAAGGCTGATAAACCCATCAAGCCGCATAGCGATAGCCCAGAAGCGAAAGATGCAGCACGCTTGGCGGAATTAGAGCGTCGCAAGCAAGATAACTCCCAAGATTCGTCGACCAGTAATCAGGTTAAGCCTGCTAGCGATACGGTTGCGCCGGCTAACGATCAGGCTTCGCCAATTGTTCCGTTGCGAGGTCGAAGAGGACAGGAGATCCCTGCTATTGGATAATGAGCAGTAATCGGTTTTTTGAAATGGTCGTTTTGTATTATTAAAGATTTTCGTGATTGAAATGTCCAAGCAAGCATCTACCAAGCCAAAAAAGGCACATGCCAACTCAAGAACAGCGCTATTACTCGGCGGCGGCGGTGCCCGAGCGGCGTATCAAGTGGGAGTGTTGAAAGCGATTGCTGAAATTGTTCCCGACGGTGAACCGAACCCTTTCCCGATAATTTGTGGCACTTCAGCTGGGTCGATCAATACAGTTGCTATGGCATCGAATGCCAAAAATTTTCATCTAGGGGTTCAGCGGACACTCCAAGTGTGGAATAACTTTCAGTTGGGACACGTGTTCTACGCCGATGGTAAAAATCTAGCAAAGAGAATACTTGGATGGGCTTGGAGTCACTTAGGTTTTGGGCGGGCGGATCGTGGCCCTAGCTCTCTATTGGATAATCAACCGCTTAGAGAATTACTTAGTCAATATATAAGCTATGAGAGAATTGAGTCTGCGATCACCGACGGTGATTTACACGCTTATTGTTTGACCGCCTGTAGTTACACATCGGGAGAGTCGACATCCTTTTTTGATGGTCATGCAGGCATCGATGAATGGAAGCGAACACATCGAGAAGGGCGACGTGCAAAAATGTCGATTGAACATTTAATGGCGTCATCGGCTATTCCGGTAATTTTCCCCTCAATCAAGTTGGGAAATGAGTATTTTGGTGATGGGTCGATGCGGCAAATTTCCCCAATCAGCCCTGCGGTTCACTTAGGTGCTGATAAGATTTTTATTGTTGGTTTAAGAATGGAATCACAACTGGGAATCCGTAAAACGGCCAAGCACAAGCCTACGCTAGGCCAGATTTCAGGATATGTTTTAGACACACTTTTCTTGAATAGCTTGTATGCGGATGTAGAACGTATGGAGCGTGTTAATCGCATATTGGAAGAAAATGCCAAACGCGACGATGAGCCTTTGAAAATCATCAAGCACTTAATAATAAGCCCGTCACAAGATATCGCAGATATTGCAATTCGGCATTATAAAAAATTGCCACGCAGTTTTCGCATAGCCTTAACATTCTTGGGGTTAAATGGCGGAAATAGCCGCCGATTTATTAGTTATTTGATGTTTATAGAAGATTTTTGCCGGGAGCTAATTGCACTTGGTTACCGCGATGCGATGGAACAGCGCAGTGATATAGAGGCCTTCCTTAAGGATAGCGCGTGAGGCTAGCTTAGCTATTTTTAAACAACTCTTC
>CAJQNY010000078.1 GCA_905479805.1 uncultured Arenicella sp. | reverse complement strand
CAATCAAATCTGTGGTGTCGTAAGTAGTTCCACATACTTCGCAGTTATCGCCGTACTGGTCTAAGCTTTTACATTTTGGGCATGTTCCTTTGACGTAACGATCAGGTAGAAACATCCCTTTCTCTTCGTCAAAAGCCTGCTTAATGACTTTCACGTCGATATGTCCGTTAGCTTTCAGTCTAGTGTAGATATCAGCGCACAATGCTTGGTTCTCGGAGGCGTGTGTGCCACTAAATTCATCAAGGTCAATGTGGAAACCTGCCAAAGCCGTTTTGTGCTGTTGTTCGACTTCATTGATCAGTTCCTCAGACGTTTTTCCTTGTTTTTCTGCGCCCAACATAATGGGCGTCCCATGTTGGTCATCACCACCGACAAAGCTCACATGGTGGCCGCGTAATTTTTGGAACCTAACCCATATATCAGCTTGGGTAAACCCCACCATATGGCCGAGGTGCAAATCGCCATTTGCATAGGGTAGGGCGTTAGTGACTAGTATTTTACGAACGAGTGATGACGCGGGCATGAGTGTATTTTAACGACTAATTTAGAGACATAGGATAGCCCTGTAATGTAACCGTTTTACAGATGCTAAACAATCACAACGGCTGCGCTAAATTTCCTTTCTGGCCTTCAACACTAAGCACGTAGTGCTTGAGGTTCTTTACTGATGTACCATTTCTTCCAAGTTTAAGCCGGTTAAGGTGCCGATGTTCTTAATGACATAAAAAAGCGCGTATATCGTGATGACCATGCAGGGCACAACAATGACCGGGTAGCTCATCAAGGTCATGGTCCCCAGTTCGTCGTTAAATGCTTCCGATCCAGCTGGGCTGACGACAATCCATTTTGCTAAAACGTAATTTAGAATGGCTGATAACAGAAACGAAGCAGCCATCATCCACGTGGCATGAATCATGATTTTATCAAACTGCTGTTGATTGTCATTTTTCGATAGGTGATCGGCGATTTTCTTGGTATCCATTACCATGTCGTTATAGAGAAACGTCCGTATTAATGGGTATTTTGTGTAACTGGTTAATAGTGTTGCGAGGCCGATCAGTGATGGGATAAGGGCCTCTTTAATTGCAATATATTCAACCGGCAGCTTTAGTAAGCCGATACCACCAGTCAGCAAAATACTTATGAATCCCAAGGCGGCCACAAAGCCAATTTTACGGTCTTTGAGGAACTCTATGATCGCGACGGCCAAGGGTAGGCTAAGCGCAAATACTAAGGCCCAGGTACTTCCAAGCATCTCTGGTGAACTCAGTTTCTTTAAAATCAGTGTAGGCAAGAGTATGCACACCAATAAATCGACTAACATTTTGCTGGTACCCGCCTTTTTGGGGGCATCGAGGCTGGGCTCTAATTCTGTGTCTTGAGTCATTGGGTGATTAATAAAGCTGAATAAGATGATTTATTCCAAGTGCGTGAGGAGAGGATATTAGGGTATTGTTGTAGCGATGATAATCGAAGTGAGCCAATGCGAAAAGCATATATCTAGCTCACTCGATTACCGTAATACCATAGCGATACTTTCGCACTGGCGGCGGAGATGATCCTCTATCTAAAAATTATATCGAAGGCCAATTGATGTGATATCTAAATTAGCGGTTATGTCTTTTTCTTCAATTTCGATTGAGCTGAAATCCACTGTTAAGCCTAGATTTTTACTTACATAGAATTGTGCGCCGACGCCGTAGCTAGTTCCTTCATCCAGGGCAGGTGACCCAATATTCGCGTTTAGTTCGAATCGGTCGGTTACATTGAAGCGTACACCGGCTTCTAGTCCAACAGAGTTACCATCTTCTTCCTCCTCAAGACCGGCGCCGCGTAAAGAAAGTTCATCACGCCTTCCCCGTATAAGCCCGTATACAGCGGTTTTAGGCAGTGCAAATGTAACGCCGACAGCAATAGAGGAGATGCTGTCTTCCAATTGAGCGCCGAGCAATTCATCACTCTCCAGCTCAAAGCGGGAGGCTTGTAATAAGAAAATTCCGAGTTCTACGCTCGCATTGATGGCAAAGCCATCTACATCTAAAGATGCAGATAGAGAGCCGTCAGCTACTTCTATATCGCCACCGGCTATGTATTCCGCTTCAATGTAGGTGAAACTGGGCGAGTCGGCAAATGCAGTGGTCGGAGCAAGAGAGACGAATACAAAGCTTGCGAGAATGATGAGGCGTGAGATGATATTGGTCATGGTGGCTATGAATTTGTTGGCTTGAGCGAATAATACGCTAAAATGGCGCTGGTTAAATATTAAAGATATTTATTCTCATCATGGCGTCGGCTTATCGCGGGCCTGTCGTTGTTAAATTATTAAGGATCCAACGTTATTGTGTCTAGAAATCCAGATCAGCAGTATGAAAATGAGCTACATACCAAACGGGTTGTTGTAGAAGGGCCCATTGGAGTAGGCAAGTCTTCGCTAGCGAAACGTCTAGCGAAAGATCTTGAAGCTCCAACTTTGCTGGAGAAGGCAGAAGAAAACCCATTCCTAGAACAATTTTATCGATCATCGGTCTCTTATGCTTTGCATGTTCAGCTGTTCTTTTTGATGCAAAGGAAGCGCCAGATAGAAGACTTCATTGTGAAAACGAAAGTTGGCGGCGGCCTAGTGAGCGATTTCATGATTGAGAAAGACCCGTTGTTCGCAAAGGTTACCCTAGATCAATCTGAGTATGAGCTGTATCAAGAGGTTTATCGAAATTTACGATTTCCAGAATTGGAGTTTGACCTGGTCATTTACTTACAAGCCCCCGTGGATGTTTTGCAACAACGCATTGATAAACGCAACGTTTCATACGAATTGGGAATGGATGCGCAGTACTTAGAAAAGTTGAGTGATGCTTATGTCACATTTTTTCTGAGCTATAATGCGACACCGTTACTAATTGTGAATGCCGCAGAGATCAACCCTGTTGATAATGATTTGCATTATCAAGAGTTGCTTGCACACATTCGGCAAATCTCAGCAGGGCGTCATTTTTTTAACCCCTTGGCTTAGTCTATAAGACTAGAGCTAAAAAAATCATGCTCCGGCAATTTAGTGCCCAAGGGCGAGTAACTAACCTTTATCAATTAGCTTGTCAGGAGTATCGATATGGCCGTAAATGTAAATACCTTAAAAAAGATGAAAGACGAGAGCGACAAAATCACTTGGCTTACCGCCTACGATTATAGTTTTGCCTCGTTGATCGACAAGGCCGGTGTTGATGCAATACTGGTCGGTGATTCTCTTGGCATGGTGATGCAAGGGCATGCGACACCCGTGCCCGTCACTATCGAAGACAGCTGTTATCATACTGAATGTGTTGCTAGAGGCGTGGAGAATGCGTTGATTGTAGGTGACCTTCCTTTTGGGAGTTATCAGCTAAGTAAAGAGCAAGCTTATGAGAATGCTGTTCATTTGATGCAGGCTGGTGCGCATGTCATCAAATTGGAAGGTGGTGAACTTCAAGTTGAGACAATTAGGTTCTTGACCGAACGCGGCATTGCGGTTTGCGCACATATTGGTCTGACGCCTCAATCAGTTCATAAACTTGGCGGCTTTAAGGTGCAAGGAAGAGGTGATAGTGCTCAAGTTTTAATTGAAGACGCAAAAGGTGTGCAAGCAGCCGGAGCTTTTGCGGTCGTACTGGAAGCTGTTCCACAAACATTGGCCGCGACTATCACCGAGCTTTTAGATATCCCGACTATTGGAATTGGTGCAGGTCCCAGTTGTGATGGACAAGTTCTTGTTTTGCAAGATATGATTGGTGTCTACCCAAAACGAAGCCCCAAGTTCTGTAAGAACTTTATGCAAGATGCTATTTCGATTGGCGGTGCGATAGAACAATATATTGCAGACGTTAAGAGTGGTGAGTTTCCGGCTCAAGAACATAGCTTTGATTAATGCGTTATCAATTATTGAGCAGAAAGAGTGGGTTCGGGTTGTTATCTTTGGCTGGTTACAGCCGCTTTAACTGATGTATAGAGGGAAATAAGAAGTGCATAAGGTTCAGAGAGTGTCGTCTTTGCGTGCGGCTGTGAGTGCCGCTCGTAAAGATAAAAAAACAATTGGTTTTGTCCCCACTATGGGAAATTTGCATGAAGGCCACTTAGAGCTAGTCAAGATTGCCATGCGACATGCAGATTTTGTCATCGTCAGCATTTATGTGAACCCAACGCAGTTTGGTGCGAATGAAGACCTAGGTAATTATCCATCAACCCCGGAAGAAGATGCCCGTTTATTAGCTGAATGTGGCGCAGATTTACTTTTCCTGCCTACGCAGGAAACCATGTATCCGGGTGATCTAACAAAACAAACGGTTGTGTACGTCCCAGATATTGGTGATCTTTATTGTGGGGTAGATCGGCCTGAGCATTTCTATGGTGTTACTACCATAGTGAGTCGCTTATTTAATATGGTGCAACCAGATATCGCTGTCTTTGGTAAAAAAGATTATCAACAACTCACTATTATTAAGAAAATGGTCGAAGATCTTGCCTATTCTGTTGAGGTGGTAGGGGTTGATACCATTCGCTCGGATCAAGGCTTAGCCTTGTCTTCAAGAAATGGATATTTGAATAGTAAACAGTTAAGCAAAGCACCTAAGCTGTATGAGCAGTTGAATCGTATTAGCGATAAATTAGCATCCTTGCTGGAAGAAGATACACCGATCAATAAAAAAACCTTTAAGGAATTAGAATCTGAAGCAAAGTCGAACCTGAAAAAGCTTGGTTTCGATCCACAATACATAAGCATTTGCTCTCGATCGGACCTTTCGCCTGCCAAGAAGGGCGATGTGGAACTCGTCGTTCTTGCGGCTGCTGTGTTGGGTGATACGCGTTTAATCGATAATTTGGAAATTACTTTGTAGGCATTTATCGGTACAGGAGGCTTTTAAGCCTTCATGCATCCAGCTCTGTGTCAGAGTAGCCCATCAAATACAGGACGGTATCCAGCCCTCCGTGCGCGATTGAGCATTGAGCTGATTGCCTCACTAAGGGTTTGGCTTTATATGCGATGCCCAAGCCAGCAGTGTCCAGCATTTTTAAATCATTAGCCCCATCGCCGATAGCAACCACTTGCTCAAGCGAACAGCCTTCATTTTCAGCGATTTTCTTAAGTGCATTCGCTTTGTAATCTGCATCTACTATTGGGTCAATGGCTATGCCGGTTAAGCAGCCATCCCTGATATCTAAGGTATTTGCATGTACGGAATCAAAGCCAAACCGTGATTTGAGATGTTCAGCAAAGTAACTGAACCCGCCCGATAAGATAGCGGTTTTGATGCCTTTTTGCCTTAGATTTTTCATTAGCCGTTCAACACCATCCATCATCGGTAATTGTTCGGCTACGCTTTTTAAGGCGGTATCACTCAGACCTTCTAGTAACGACAGTCGCTGTTTAAAGCTCTGTCCGAAGTCTAGTTCTCCTCGCATAGCGCTTTCGGTAATTTCAGCAACTGCTTCACCAACGCCCGCTAGTTTGGCGAGCTCGTCGATTACCTCAACCTTTATCAGTGTCGAATCCATATCAAAGCATACCAATCTATAATCACCTTCTAAATGACTATGCTCCGTTATTGCAATGTCCAATGCGGTTATAGACGAGAGGAGTGAAAATGCTGCTTGTGCTAATGCTATTTGTTCGTTATTCGCGAAGAGTGAAATTCTAAGCCCAGTGCTTGCTTTTGAATTGCCTCGGATTGTGGTGATGTCACCAATCGCAATCTTATGGCTATGTAATGTGGCAAAGATGTTTTCTAAATCACTTGTTCGAAGCTCTGAGCTTAGTAGGTTAAGCGCGAAGTTGGGGTGGGCTATGGAGTCTGCAGGTGAGCTATGATCTAAAGTTTTATTTATTTCAAGTGGGTTCTTTGATTTGACTGGAGACTGAATCAATAGACTTATATTTTTATCTAACTGAGCTAGAGAGTCTGAATTTTCGATGACGCTAATGAAACCATTTTGAAGACCAAAATGAGCACTATTTAGGTGCAGCACCGATAATTCAATAAAAGTCTTATCAAGAACCATTTCAATATTCAATCTACCGGCTTCTAAGCTAAGTTTAGAAAGTTCGGTGAGCAGTATTTGGGGCATTGGAAAGGTGCGACGAGCAGAATTGTGTGGCTGGTCGAAAATAGTATCACGTCTACGTAGCTTAAAGAAATGATAGATAGAGTCAGATTTATTGTTGCTTAATTGCCTCCTGTGATGAATAGTTGTTTGCTATTAATGAACGGGTTTTCACGTATAATAAAAGCAATGAGCTTAAGTAACTATATTCACCCAAGAAAAACTAAATTATGAGTAAAAAGACACGGGTTGGTGTTGTCGGGGTTGGCTATTTGGGTCAAATCCACGCCAAAATCTATCATCAGATGGAAAATGTAGAATTAGTTGCTTTGGCAGACACTAAAATAGAATCCGTTTCTGAAATCGCAAAGCTTTATGGGTGTAAGGCAACGGATAATTATTTAGATCTTTTGGACATCGTGGATGCCGTTAGCATTGTCGTGCCAACCTCACTTCATTTTGATGTGGCACAACCCTTTTTGGAAGCCGGCATTGCGACATTACTTGAAAAGCCGATTGCGGCCACTGTTGACGAGGCGGTCAAGCTGGTAGATCTGGCCGCGCAGAATGATGCGCCATTTTTGATTGGCCACCTAGAGCGATATAACCCGGCATTGAGAGCCGTTGCATCTAAGGTGACGGATCCGAAATATATTGAAGTTCATCGTCTTGGGACATTTGTTGAGCGGGCGACTGATGTTGATGTGATCACTGATTTAATGATTCACGATTTAGATTTAGTGCTGTCTTTGGTTGATGAAGAGGTGGAAGACGTGCAAGCCATTGGTGCGTCAGTCATAACTGATCACATTGATTTAGCAAATGTGCGACTGAGTTTTCCGGGTGGTGCTGTCGCTAATATTACGGCCAGTCGGGTATCCAATAAGCGATTTCGGAGGTTTAGAGTGTTCGGCCCAGAAGGCTATTACGGAATAAACTTAATGGATCAAGAGCTGGATATAGTTACAAAAGGGGAATTGCCGGAAGGTGAAACCTTTCCGGGGCTCGATGTTGAGCACGTGACTTTTGATAGTGAGCAACCATTACAAGTAGAGCTAGCCCATTTTGTTGATGTCGCAAATGGCAATAGCATGCCATTGGTAACCGGTTTACAAGGGCTGAGAGCGCTAGAGCTGGCTAACCAAATTCAGGCCATCATGCGAGAGCCTAAGATCGAACTATAACGAACTCAGATGAAGAAACTAACGATAGATTGGCTGGTATGAAAATAGCGTTCAAAACACTATTCGCTACTATTTTGGTTGCTTACTTTGTCATTGGCTGGGGCGATAATACTAATGCGCAGCAGCCTTCCAATACAGTTTGCCAGACAGACAATGCAGCGTTGTCTCAGATGCCAGCTGCTACCGTTAGGTTTAGTCGGGAGGATGGAACTGATCTTGACCTTATCGTGAAATTAGCGGCTACGCCGATGACTCGAGCAGCGGGTTTCCAACGTGTGTGCGCGAGTGTCGTTGAGAAAACACCTATCCTGTTTGTGTTCGAAAGAGAGCAGAAGCCGAGTTTTCATATGCGCAACGTAGTCACTCCGTTGGATATCGCATTTATTGCTAAGAGTAAGCGTGTGGATTCAATTCGTAAAATGAAACCCTATGTCTTGGGCAGCACCAGGCGCCCCCTGTATAGCTCTGATCATAAAGTGATGACGGCACTTGAGGTGACCCCTGGTTTTTTTGAGGCAAACAATATCGACCTAACTGTGACGGTAGACTGGCACAGGAATCAAGATTAGTTTCGTACTAGGGTTTCTAGGCGTCGACTAAATTTTAAGCTATGAGTAATTATTTGAGGTGGAGCTCTTCATTATCTGCAAGTGATATTTTCACCAATGCGGAGAACCATAGTTATCCTCATCCGCATCGTGACGGAGTAATCTACTTAAGCCAGTTAAAAGACGAAAACCGCTCGGTGTTGGTCTTTGATTCAGGGCAAAAAGTTCACGTTCTTACTCCAAAGGGTTTCAGTCTTCGGACATCTATTAACGAGTACGGAGGTAAACCATTTTGGCTTGATGGCAACGCCGTCATATTTTCAAACCAAGTTGATCAATGTTTATATCGACAAGAACTAAGCGGTGTCGGAGCTTCCGTACCGCTTAGAATAACGTGTGAGCCTCAGCAGAGTCACCGTTATTGTTATACAGATATTAATGTCATCTCCGATGACTTAATTGTCGCAATCGTGGAGCGTCAGTATGGTGATTGCAGCCGCGAAAACGACTCTTTTCTAGGGCTCATTGATCCGGCTTCTCAAGATTGTGAGCCAATTGAGTTGCAGGATCAGGCTGACTTTCATAGCAACTTGGTATTTGATCACGATGGCCAGAGATTAGCTTGGGTACAGTGGCATCACCCCAATATGCCCTGGGATAACACTGAGCTTATGATCGCCAATATTCGTGTTGAGCAGGGCACAGGTGCTCCTGAATTCGAAACGGCGTTGAGCGATATTCAAAGAGTTCCGATCGAAGCGAACGCAAGTGTTGGTCAGCTAATGTTTGCTAGCAATGGCACCTTGTTTTTCTCTGCAGACTTTCCCAGTCATGAAGATGATGATCCCAGAAACTATTGGAATATTTACGCACTGACCGCTAAATCCATTCAGAACGATGATCAACACTGCGATGTTGTATCGGTTACAAATGATCTATGCGAGTTTGGCTACCCACATTGGCAGTTCGGCAATACCCGAATTGTTCAATTCGACAATGATCGATTACTGACAATACGCAGTAGCGCGGAATTCGATGAAGTGCTTCTAATCGACCAAGAAACCTATCAAGTATGCGCTTTTGAAAATGACGCCTGTCATTACGATAACCTTTGTTCAGATGGGGGTGGGACAGTATTTGCTATTCGTCTTTCAAAGACTGGGGGGGCGGCGATAAGTCGAATGCGTATTGGAGAGACGGCTTTTTCTAACATGAAAACGGCACCGTCAATTCTAGATGAAGCTGAAACCAGCGTAGGGCGGCATATAAATTTTCGATGCGAAGATGGACGAATGTCTTATGGGTTTTATTATCCGCCGGTAAATACTAATTATGCTGATGCGGATTCCTCTATTCCCCCTCTGTTGATTATGGTCCATGGTGGGCCCAGTGCCCGTGCGTACGGCTCTTTTGATTTACAAAAGCAGTATTGGACACAGAGAGGGTTTGCAATATTTGATGTAAATCATAGAGGGAGTAGTGGTTACGGAAGAAACTTTCGGGATGCTCTGTATGGCTACTGGGGTGAGTTAGATTGCTCAGATATCATTGAAGGGGTTAATTATTTAAGTAATGTAGGATTGGCAGACTCGAGCCGAATATGCATTCGAGGAAAGAGTGCTGGAGGTTTCACCGTTCTACGTGCATTGACTGAATACCCACAAGTA
>CAJQNY010000077.1 GCA_905479805.1 uncultured Arenicella sp. | reverse complement strand
TATTCCTGCAATAACTTGCAAGAGCGTTGATTTGCCAGAGCCGTTCTTGCCAACAATTCCTACCGTTTCACCTTTACGGACAACAAGGTCGACACCCTTGAGTGCCCAAAACTCATCATAGAATTTTTTATTCGAATCTTCGCTAACAAAACTTTGCCAAAGACGGTGGATCGGTTGGTGGTAAGTTTCGTAGCACTTACTGATTCCCTGCACGTTGATAACAACTTGTGCGGATTCATCAACAACCTGAGGCTGCTTTTCACTATTACTACTAGATGACATCAGCAAACCCCTCCTTTGTTTTCGCAAAAAACCAGGTCCCCAACGCCAACATCAGCAAAGCCAAAACCGAATAAATTCCCAATAGATGCCAGTCAGGCATTTGCCCAAATAACAACACCGCGCGAAACTGTTCAACGACAATTGTCAACGGGTTTAACCAAAGCACATAGGTCTTAAGCTCTTCGGGTATCGATGAAAAAGGGTAAACGATGGGACCTAGAAACAGCATTATGGTCACCAGCACGCCCATAAATTGACTTAGGTCCCGCACGTAAACGCCAAGGACTGAAATAAACCAAGATGCGCCAAGTAAAAATAAGATAAAGGGCAGTAAAACGACAGGCACCAGCAATATGGTCCAATGCAAAGTACCACCAGTAAAGAGGAGCATAGCGACCAAAATCAGAAGACCAAGCAGCATATGAAATAAGGCATTCGCCAAGCTCAGAAAACTCAAGAGAGGTAGTGGGAACACGACTTTTTTCACGTATTGTGAATTACCTGTAATTAGTCCGACGGCGCCTATGAGCACCTCTGCAAGCATGCCATGCAATAGCAGGCCAGCAAAAAGGATGATCCCGAATTCAATATTATCTTGACCCGCCACACCCCACTTCACACGCATTACCATGCCAAAAACGAAGGTATAAACCAACAGCATAAGAATTGGGTAAACAAACGCCCAAATGAAACCGAGTTGAGACCCGCGATACCGCCCTTGAATCTCGCGTTTGAGCATCTGCAAAAACAGATACTTATTTTGTATTAGGCTAGAGAACATAAACTTGCTTAGTCGATGCCAAGAAATTGATGCTTATTTTCAAGTACCATTTTTAAGTACTTCCCGTATCCGCTCTTGCCATATTGAACCGCTGCTTTTTCTAACTCTTCGTCGCCTATATAACCTTGTCGATAAGCTATCTCTTCCAAGCAAGCGACCTTTAGACCTTGCCTGCTCTCAATCGTTTCTATAAACATAGACGCTTGCAATAATGACTCATGGGTGCCCATGTCCAGCCATGCTAATCCGCGCCCGAATACCTGTACCGATAGATCTCCCCACTCTAAGTACTGCTTGTTAACATCTGTGATTTCGAGTTCACCGCGTTCGGAAGGCTGAATGTTTTTAGCGACATCAACAACACGATTATCGTAAAAATACAGCCCTGTCACCGCGTAGTTCGATTTCGGTTTTTCTGGCTTTTCTTCAAGACTGATCGCCTGCCATTTGTCATCAAACTCTACGACACCATAACGTTCTGGATCATGCACCGGATAGGCAAAAACCGTCGCGCCCTTTTTCTGTTCGCCAGCGCCCTGCAAATTATTGCTTAGATCATGCCCGTGGAAGACATTATCGCCCAAGACCAAAGCACAATCGTCTTGACCAATAAATTCTGATCCGATAATAAAAGCCTGAGCAAGCCCGTCTGGTGAAGGTTGCACTGCGTACGAAATATTCATACCCCACTGCGACCCGTCCTTCAGTAATTGTTGGAAGCGCGGTGTATCTTGTGGGGTTGAAATAATCAACACATCCCGTATCCCAGCCAACATCAAACTGGACAGAGGATAGTAAATCATCGGTTTGTCGTACACCGGTAGTAATTGTTTTGATACTGCTTGGGTGACTGGGTGCAAACGCGTTCCAGACCCGCCTGCTAAAACTATGCCTCTCATTATTTTCTCCGCTTGAGATATTATTCTTTAACTTTTACGCTTTATCACCTAGGCTGGCACCTAGACGACCACCATCATAATCACCGGCCACTTTGGCAATCCATTCAGAATTGTCGAGGTACCATTGGATAGTCTTTTTGATTCCAGATTCAAATGTTTCTTCTGGAGTCCAATTCAATTCCCGAGCGATTTTTTGCGCATCGATTGCATATCGTCTGTCATGGCCTGGACGGTCTTTAACATAAGTGATTTGCTCGACGTATGCGGCACCGTCAGCGCGGGGTCTTAGCTCATCTAAGATGGCACACATAGTTTGCACCACTTCAATGTTTGTTTTCTCATTGTGCCCTCCGACATTGTAGACTTCCCCATTGCCGCCTTCAGTCACAATACGCCACAGCGCTTTCACATGATCATCAACGAAGAGCCAATCTCGAACATTGTCGCCTTTCCCGTAAATCGGCAATGGTTCACCAGCGATCGCTTTCTGAATTATCAAAGGAACCAATTTTTCTGGAAACTGAAAAGGACCATAATTATTCGAACAGTTCGAAATCACCACCGGCAGCTTGTAGGTCTTATTCCACGCTCTTACCAAATGATCAGAACTCGCTTTACTCGCTGAGTAGGGTGAATTCGGTTTATACCGTGTCGTTTCAGTGAACAGGCCGGTATCACCTAAGCTTCCATATACCTCATCCGTCGAAATATGGTGGAATTTGAACTTCACTTTCGCGTCGCCTTCGAGCTGTTCATAATATTCACGAGCCACTTCCAGCAAATTATAAGTGCCCACGATATTGGTTTGAATAAACTCGCCGGGCCCATCGATAGACCGGTCCACATGCGACTCAGCAGCCAGATGCATTATGTAGTCAGGTTTATATTGTGCGACTAAGCGACGCATTGCCTCACTGTCAGCAATGTCTTCTTGGTGGAAATGATGCCTCTCACTGGCATCAGCACCGCCTAAGGAGTGGAGACTTCCCGCATAGGTTAATTTATCAACATTGACCACCGTTGTGTCGGTCGAATTAATTAGATACCGGACTAATGCCGAACCGATAAATCCTGCGCCCCCGGTTAGTAGTACTGTTTCGCTCATTTCATTTACCATTTTCAACTATTACGTGTCTAACAACATATAAATTTAACTATTCATCAACTTACTAAGCAGAACTTAGTTAGCCAATGCTCTACTTCACTAACACCTTTGGAGGTGAATTTAACTCCGCATCTGAAAAATCTGATCGATAATTCATATCTAACAACAAAGAAGGCACAATCACTAAATCTTCACCCACCGCCTCATGCAATAAACTCAGTAGGTCACTGGTTTCTTCCATTGAGGTCATCACCACGCAGTCAAATCCCTCAAAAGAAGATATATCACCACTTACCTCAAGATCAAAAAATTGCTCTTTTGAGCAGTTAGGCTGAAAAACCCCTACTATTTTGAGCTCACTTTGTAGGGAGCGCATGTAGGCTATTTCAGTCAGATCTGAAATACCAGCAAACAGCACACGAGACACTGATTTTTCTAAGCACTGTTCAAAGACTTCGGCATAGACATCCCCAGACTGCCTAAACAAAGTCAGCGAGGTTGATAAGAACTCCCCGGTCAAGCGTGCCTTCTCTGAAAAACCTTGCGGCGTTAAGTAATAGAAATATCGGTTAGCGGGAGCTGTCGTTATTTTTATAAAGCCTTTTTTCACACATCGTTTTAGATACGAGTTAGCAAGCCCCAACGCCACACCCATATGTTGAGCGAGATGTCTTTGACTAATATCATCTTTATTATCAATCGCTTGCAATAAACCAAGGGTCAGTTGGCTTTCTTTATCAGGGTTATTTGTAGACTGGGTGTTCATCGCGTGAACACTATAATGATAGGCTGATTAATAGTCAAAGAAATTTACACCGTTTGCGCTCACATTAAAGCCGATTCGAGCTGACACAAAGCTCGGGATTATCGCCTTACATGATATACTCCTCCGTAACAGCAACCCCACAATAAAAACAACTATAAAAACAACAGTGGCGTTGTAATAACGGCACCCACATCGATGGTATTTTCCGGCATTCCCTTCCTTTTTTACTATTTACCATTGTTACTTTTGGTTTATTACGCCGTGCCCCAAACAGCACGATTTTGGCGCAATAATGTTTTACTCGTCGCCAGCCTTATTTTCTATGCTTGGGGTGAAGGTTTTCAACTGCTACTGCTACTATTGTCCATTGTCGTCAATCATCTGTTTTCTCGCGTTCTTACAAATAAACTCCGTCAAGATAAGGCGTATTTGCTTCTATTCCTTGGTATCGCATTCAATTTGGGGCTGCTAACTTGGTATAAATACTCAGTTTTTTTTGCTAGCTCCTTAGGATATTCAAGCTGGCAAGCTCCCGCTTTGCCGCTCGGTATTTCCTTTTTCACCTTCCAAGCGATTAGTTATCTAGTCGATGTGTACCGCAAGGAAGCAAGCGCATCAAAATCGGTTCTAGAAACAGCGCTTTACATCTCCTCATTTCCGCAACTAATAGCAGGGCCGATTGTTCGCTATAAATACGTGGCCGAACAAATAACCAGGCGCAGGGAAACGCTAGATAAGTTTTTTCTTGGTATTCAAATATTCATATTGGGCTTAGCCCAAAAGGTCCTCATTGCCAATTTGGTGGGAGAAAGCGCTGACACCGCCTTCAATTCACCTGTAGAACAACTCGACTCATTGAGTGCATGGATAGGTGTTTTTTCCTATGGCTTACAAATTTATTTCGATTTCGCCGGATACTCTAATATGGCAATCGGGCTCGGGTTGATGTTGGGCTTTAGGTTCCCCAAAAATTTCAATGCACCCTACTCCGCGCTATCGGTGACCGAGTTCTGGCGGAAATGGCACATGACCCTATCAGAGTGGTTTCGTGACTATCTGTATATCCCGCTCGGCGGTAATCGGCGTGGTTCTATGCGAACTATCATAAACCTTTGGCTTGTTTTTGTGCTGTGCGGACTATGGCACGGTGCTGCCTTAAATTTTATCGCTTGGGGGGCTTGGCATGGATTCTTCCTGTCCATTGAGCGTTTAGGTTTGCAGCGCGTCCTCGATAAACTATGGAAACCCATTAGACATACCTACCTGCTGCTGAGTGTTTTCTTAGCTTGGGTGTTATTTCGTGCGGACTCGTTGGAACACGCCACCAACTACTATCGGGTATTATTCATCACACCATTTCAGGCCACAGACGGCACAAACCTAATCAACCTAAACCAGCACACTGTGGTTTTCATGCTACTTTGTTTGGCCCTATCGATGATGCGATGCAACGTTTTAGGATACAGAACAACGGAAGCCCCTGGCTCTCTGGCGTCACAAAAAACCGGTGCCTATACCGGCCTTGCCGCACTAGCCGCTCTTGGGGCATTCGTGGTTTGCGTTTCAGCTCTAGTAGCGAACAGCTTTAACCCCTTTATCTACTTTAGGTTTTAAGGCAAAGACCTAATGAATAAAATTAAGATTATAACTGTCGCACTCTTCACAATCATCATTGCGTCACCCGGCGTCTACAACCTATTAGGGCCAACTAATGCTGAGGCTGCCAAAGCAGCCGCAGGTTTTCCAGATATAACGGTATTACTTCAGGAACCAAAAAAGTTTTTCTCTCTCTTAGGAGAGCATGCGAGCGAAAACATACTCTATGAGGATGAACTATTAGAGTTATACAGCACTCTGCGCTTTAAGCTCCTCAAATCTAGCGCAAGTAAAAAAGCCGTCATAGGCAAGGAAGGTTGGTTATATTTTGCCAATGGCAATGGCCTTCGTAACGCCAAAGGTCAAGACATCATGTCTGATTTAGAAGCGCAAAGCTGGACCGACAACATTCAGAAAACGGCTGAGATCGTGGAAGCGTATGGAGGCAAATTTTATGTAGTGATTGTTCCTGATAAGCCCCAAGCCTACCCTGAATATCTTCCAGACTACATCCACTATAATCCTCAGCAACGTCGGGCAAACAAACTCATGGACGTGGCCAGGGAAAATGGCTTGAAGGTGATCGATCTGCTCCCTACTTTGCTACAGAACAAAAAGGCAGAGAGACTCTACGATAAGACGGACACACATTGGACCCACGAAGGCGCTTATCTTGCATATCTGGAGATTCACAGACACCTGCAAGACACAGGCCTCAACTTGATTACCGTTGACAAAGAACATCTACGTGAAATAAATATGCAGCACTACAGCGGAGACCTTGCGCGTTTGTTGAATCTGCAAACGCAATTCCAGGAAAACCACAAGGTACTTCTTGCTTATACAAGCTATGCTCAATTCGATCGGAAATCTCAACTACTGGTATTGGGTGACTCGTTCAGCGGTCGACTGGTTGACTACTGGAATTATAGCTTTGCCAAAACCAGCTGCCAACACCATCGCTGGGGTAATATCAACAACACTGCGGTGGCGGACGCTAAAGCTGACGTGGTTCTGTTAATGATGGTCGAACGAGGCTTACAACACCCTCCCCAATCTCATCAAATAAGCGCTCCCGACTGTTTTTAGCAAAAAGCAGGCAGGCTTGAATCAAGCTTCGATAAGGGTAAAGCCCTCATCCAACCAGCCAGTGACACCGCCAATCATTTTTTTAACGGGTCTCTCTAACAGAGCCAGCTTCAATCCAGCCTTATCAGCGCCATTGCAGTGAGGCCCCGCACAGTACACAACAAACAATGTATCAATTGGGTACTCGGCTAAGGTCTCAGGCTTTATGCGATGATGCGGGAAATTAACGGCCTCGGGTAAATGCCCCTCACTAAATAGACTGGCTGCACGCACATCAAGCAATACAAAGTCCTGATTATCATTGCTAATCGCATGATGCACATCCCAACAATCCGTCTCAAGAGAGAGTAAGGATTGAAAGTGTTTGGCGGCAACCTCACTTTTGGCGGCCCTAGGTCGCGAAACTGGTGATTTCATTGGAGTTTCCTCTATTTTTTGGTCCGAATAGTAGTTTATTCGAATCAGTTTGTGAAAAACATTGGCTATTTTAATAACTTTCGTTAATATTTAGCCAACATGAAAAATATAGCCGTTCTTAACTACAACAATGCGAGCCTTTTTGAGCTAGCCTGCGCTGTTGAACTCTTTGCTATACCACGGCCAGAATTCGCCGATTGGTATTCTACTGATGTTATCTCATTCGAAGCTGGGCAACAGAATAGCTCTGGCAACATACTGATTCAGAATAAGGTAATTGAACACCTTGATGACTATGAAACTCTTATTATTCCTTCATGGCCAACCCATATCACCAAGGTTAAAGGTAATCTCGCAGAGCAAGTTTCAAAATTTCATCGGGAGAAAAAACGCATTATCACGTTTTGTTCTGGCGCGTTTTTATTGGGATCATTGGGTATATTAGATAGTCGTGACGCGACAACACATTGGCGCTATGCACAAAGATTCAAAGATCGCTTCAAAGACACCCACTATGTTGACAATGTGCTCTATGTCTATGATGGTCGAATAGGCTGCTCCGCGGGTAGTGCTTCTGCGTTAGACCTATGCTTAGCCGTCATTCGAGACGATTATGGCCACGCAATAGCCAATCAGGTTGCTCGACGATTGGTTATTTCAGCACATCGAAAAGGCGGACAAGCACAGTTTGTTGAGACGCCTATCCTGAAGGCTCCTCAGCATTTCACGCAAGCCTTAGATTGGGTTATGCAAAACCTCCATAAATCGTTCACCATAGATCATCTCGCAAATATGGCGAGTATGTCGCGTCGCACCTTCGATCGTAAGTTCAACGATAGTTTTGGCATGACTCCAAAGCACTGGTTGACTCAACAACGTTTAGAGCGAGCAAAAGAACTTCTCAGTGGCAGGCAAGGTGACATCGAATTCATCGCTGGTCAGTCAGGCTTTGATAACGCGACAACGATGCGCCACCACTTCAAAAAGCACCTTGGCCTATCCCCTCGCCAGTATCGAGACCAATTCTCCAACAAACAAGCCTCCTAACGGCGCCTTTGCTGCAACTGGCACATAGCACACTTGCCGTCGCCCACCTGACAGACATCGCCCTGGAAGTACGTTATTCTTGGTGGCTGCGAGTTCATCCAGAGACTTCAGTATAAGTCGGGAGCTTAAGAAAAATAGACTGAAATTATTCCAATTGAGGCGGGAAACGCGCTTAATAGCTAGCTATTGAGAAGTTTTCCAACGAAAAGTGGGATGATTTTAGGCATTTTTATTTGCTCTCCGAGTTATGCTGAGGTCTCATATAGATAATTAAAATAAAATATGACTGAAGCTACTCAAACACATTACCGCGCGTGCCACCTATGCGAGGCTATTTGCGGACTTGAGATCAAAACTCAAGGCACCGAAATTCTATCCATAAAAGGGGATAAGAATGACCCGATTAGTCATGGCTACATTTGCCCGAAGGCAACCGCTATCGCCGACATTCACAATGATCCCGACAGGATCAGAATGCCGATGCAACGTGAAGGCGATGATTGGAAGGAGATATCATGGGATGAAGCAATCAGAATCACCGCTGAAAAATTAGTCGAGGCACAAAGCACGCATGGCAATGATTCAGTGGGGTTTTACGCAGGAAACCCCGGCGTGCATAATTACGGCAACATTACTCACGGTACTTTGTTACGAAGGGCAATTAAGAGTAAAAATAATTTTTCGGCAACTTCACTAGACCAACTACCCCATCATTTATCGTCATACTTAATGTATGGACATCAGTTTGCTCTGCCTATTCCGGACATTGACCATACGCAGCACATGGTAATCATTGGCGGCAATCCAATGGCTTCTAACGGTAGCATTATGACGGTGCCAAACTTCCCCAAACGCATGAAAGCGATCCAAGAGCGCGGTGGAAAAGTTGTGGTTATAGACCCACGTCGCACTGAAACTGCTGAGGTAGCAGACCAACATCACTTCATACGTCCCGGAACCGACGCCTACCTACTGATGGCAATTATTCACATTCTGTTCTCTGAAGAGCTAACAATGTCGAGTCATTTAGATCACTTGATAGAAGGCCTGGAAGAAATCAGAGATGCCGCACAACCATTTTCTGTGGAGCTGGCCGTACAACAAACAGGGATTGATGCCAAAACGATACACTCGATAGCACTTGATCTAGCCACCACAGAAAAAGCCGTGTGCTACGGGCGAATGGGAGTATCAGTTCAGGAATTTGGTGCTCTATGCCAATGGGCGATCCAGGTTATTAACATATTAATCGGAGCCCTAGACTCAAAGGGCGG
>CAJQNY010000076.1 GCA_905479805.1 uncultured Arenicella sp. | reverse complement strand
GTTCGATTAGCTCAGGGCGTTGTTTGCGTTCCCAAGCACTAAACTTGTCCCCCCCAGAATAATAACTAAACTGCGCATCACCTAATCCAGATAAGAGCGCGCCATTCGAAGCGCCATCAAGTTCTGTTTGGAGTTCCCCAGTTTGGCTTATATAAAAAGAAAGCGAGTCGGCATCCATTAACCATGGGCTTTTAGCCTGACTGAGATCGATGTTCAAGCGCGTTGAATTTCCTTGAATGGGAGTCATAGCGGCAAGCGAGTTGCTAAGACTTGAATGTGCATCTCTGAGGTTTGCCTGTCGCTCAGTTTTTTCAATGACATTGGCTCTGCCGGTTGCGGTGGATATGATGCCTTGATAGCCGATTAACATTAGTAAGCTAAAGAGTGAGATTGCTAAGAGCACCTCGATTAAGGTAAAACCGTTACTACTGCAATTATTTTGATTAAAGGGAGTCACTTTGCCAACCCTGCGTCTTGTATTTCTATCGGTTTCTCGACAATTAAAAGGCTATGAAATCCCCTTGATTGCGCGCCGTTTTCAAATGCAATTCTTAGCTCAACTTCTACCGGCACGAAGAGCGAGCTGAGTTCGTTTTCCGGTTGTTCGCCTAGGTTTTTTAAAACGGTGTTTTTTATTATGTTGCTTTTAAAAAAGGGGTTTTCCAAAATGGGCTTAAGTTCAAGTTGCCATTGGAAATGTTGATCGTATTCTCCAGTTTGAAATTCTGGCCCTAACTCCTCAAAGCTCCGTTTGGTCCTAAGGATGCTTAAGTGGGAATGGGCTAGATGCGCTGCTTGGGTATAGTTTTGCGTCGCAAACAAATGCGTGTACCCAGTCTCCAAAATCTTTGCGCTACTGGCTATTCCTAGAGCCAGTACACTCAAGGCAACTAAAACCTCGATCAGGGTGAAGCCTTTTGTTTGGCTAAAGGCTTTTGATCCGGTGAAGCCTCTTATTCCAAGAGGATTATCTCGGCGTTGCTTGATGTCAGTTCGCGTCATTGGCTTTTAACTTTGCTTTCCAACGTGGGGCGAGAGCTTAATTTGTTCAATCTAATTGAAACCGTTTCCTGATGGCTTTGTAGGCCTATGCTTGCACCGTTACTGGTACCATCAGAATAAAAAATCGGTGCCGTCTGGCTGAGCACGATCGTCACATTACCTTGTTGAGGTAACGCGCAGTGATGTTCGTCATTGGAATCTGTTTGGACGCTAAGTGTTCGTTGCTCTTGTTTTGCCTGCTGTGCGCATTGAGTTAACCGGTTAAGAGCTTTTTGTGTGTATGCATCTAGGTCGCTTTTTTCATACAGCTTACTCAGACCCATTGGTGCGAGCGTAAGCGTGATGGCTAATAGGCCCAGAACAACGACAAGCTCAATCAGGCTGAATCCAAAAAGTGCCCGTGCGTGCTTCATGCCGAGCTAGAGAGGAACATTGCTGATGTTATTTAATACCGAAAAGACGGTGTAAATAACCAAACCTATCAATGCGCCGATAGCGACTATCAATATGGGTTCAACCATTAACGCAAATCGTTGGGCGCTCTGACTGAAATTTTTCTCCAAGCGGGTGGATAGCAGTCGAAGAGTTTGTGGGAGCTGTCCGGCCCGTTCACTGGTGCTGATGCTGTGCGTGAAAATGTGATCAAGGTTATCGAGTTTCGCTAAACCTTCGCCAATGGGGTGACCCTCTTTAACCTGAGCAGACAGCGCGAGTATTTGTGCTCTATTTTTGTCAATGCTGAAGCTGTTGGCCGCGATATCCAGAGACTGAGTTTGTGTAAGCCCACTCTCCAGCAGACTTGCAAAGCTAGAAGTGAAACGAGCATAGTCAATTTGGTCCATCAGACGTCCCAAAACAGGGAGCCTAGTCGCTGAGTTGATAAGGCGATTACGTAACTGGAGCGAGTCACGAAATATCCACAATATGGCGCTGACTAATACTAGGGCTAAGCCGATGAATGACCCCCAGTTATTGATGAAGTTGCCCAAAGAGAGTAAAGCACGCCCCGCAAGTGATAACTCGGCGCCAAAGGACTCAAACAAGCTGGTGAACTTGGGCAGTATCAGCCCGACAATAACTATCAAGCTTAATAACATTGCGAACACTAAAATACAGGGATAGATTAACGCCGTGGTAATTTGCGAGCCCAAATCTTGTTCCTTGCCTAACTGTTCGGCTAAACCTTGTAGAGCATCTGGAAGCAGGCCAGATGCCTCGCCGCTTTTGATCATGCCAAGCATATACCGAGTAAACAGTTTTTCGTGCTTAGCGCAGGCCAAACTTAATGGCTTGCCATTTTGGACTTCGTTTTTTATATCACTGAGCACGGCCTTGAGATCATCGTCGGCTTGAGCATTGGCGACAACGCCAAGCGATTCATTCAAGTCTGTTCCAGAACGCACTAAAACAGCGAGATCTTCAAAAAATAGAATTAGGTTTTGAGTGTGTCGCATGGTGAGGGAAATCTAAAGCTCGAGCTTGAGCCGTTTTTACGCAGGGTCAAGTTGCTTTGGATTGGCTGAGAAGCCAAGCACGCGCGTTAGTTCAGTATTGTTGGTTAAGCCCTGATCTACTTTGTTGATACCATCGACGTTTAAACTAACTCCGTTCAAAAGGTTCTTCTGCAATTCTTCTTCAATGTTATTTGCGCCGAGATTCAGACCCTTGATTTCACCGAAAGGTAAATATTCCGCCACGGACGTTCGCCCGATAAAACCGCTGGCATCACAAGACTGACAAGTGGCCGAAATGACATCAGCAGATGCTCCTGAACATTCCTCACAAATACGCCGCAGTAGACGCTGTGCTAACACGCCGCTTAAGGTAGCCGAGATTAGGTAGTTTGGCAGGCCTAAGTTTTGTAAGCGAGTGACCGCAGCAGGGGCCGATGAAGTATGGAGGGTGCTCAGTACCAAATGGCCAGTTAACGCCGCCTGCGCCGCCATTTGAGCAGTTTCTTTGTCTCTTATCTCACCTACCATGATGATGTCTGGGTCTTGGCGCAACACAGACCTAAGCGCGTCGGCAAAGCTTAAGCCATGTTGTTCATCAACCTGTATTTGATTGATGCCAGGGATGCTCAATTCCACTGGGTCTTCGATGCTTATTATCTTTAATTCAGGTCTATTTAGATAACTTAATAGCGAGTACAAGGTGGTTGTTTTGCCCGAGCCAGTAGGCCCAGTCACTAATATTAAGCCTTGTTGCTGGCTTACTTGTTGCTGCAACTTTTCTGCTAGATCTGGGGTGAAGCCGAGATCGCTCAGGCTAGATTTACTTAGTTCCGCTTCAAGCAACCTAAGCACGATGCTTTCACCATTATTCAATGGCAGGGTTGAGACCCTCAGATCAATAACTTTACCGTCGGCCGGAAATTTGAATCTGCCATCTTGCGGTCTGCGTCTCTCACTCACATCTAAACGTGACATCAGCTTGAGTCTCGCCATTACTTGCGCGCTATCCTCAGCTGGGAAAGTGTGGATATCGCGCAGCATGCCATTTGTTCTGAACCGGACTTTTAAGGATCCTTCTAAGGGCTCAAAATGAATATCCGAAGCTCGAGCTGAAACGGCGCGTTGGATTAGCCGATGCAGTTCTCTAACCAACGGCGATTCGTTTTGTAGATCATCGGGTATATCATCCAAGTTCTGAGCGACACTACCGGTTTCATTTGGCGTATAGAGGGTATTCAGCGAGGTCAAAATATCACTTCTTAAACTGGTTGATGGTTCAATTTCACAGTTAAGTTTGGTCCCCAATACCTTCAATACGAAGTCATCGGTTGGGTCGGTCGTGATGATTCTTAAGCGACCTTCTCGATAGTCGATAGGCAGCGCTTCGTGCTCTACCAAAAAAGCACTCATGTGATCAGTGCCCGACAATTGTTGAGTGGGTATGTCTTGCTTAGATATGAACGCAACCC
>CAJQNY010000075.1 GCA_905479805.1 uncultured Arenicella sp. | reverse complement strand
TTAACGTGGTAGCTCAAGCCCAAGAAATCAGCATGGCGAAGCTTACTAAATATGAATCCGATAACGATATCCCGCTGAAAATCATCAATGAATGTACTAGCCTTGGCACTAAATTATCCAAGTTCACCCAGTCTTATGCGAAAAAAAAGGGCATTCAGATCAATCTTGTTGATAGCGTAAGTACTTCTTCGGGAAAAACCCTCAAGGTTGAAATTTCAGATGCAGTCAGCGCCGGTAACGCGTTTATTGGTCACAGTAAATACGTTGCGATAAAAGGCTCACTTTGGGAAAATGGCAAGAAAATTGGTTCTTTTAGAGGTCGACGCTCCAGTGGCGGCGGTGCATTTGGTGGTTATAAGGGTTCTTGTTCAGTGCTAGGACGCTGCGTAAAAACACTCGGCAAAGACATAGCGGGCTGGTTAGCTAACCCTGTTGATGGCGCCAGAATAGGCGAATAGTCATCCACTTGAATATAGACGAAACTAGCGTTAGCTAAAGCATGAAATACACTATAGAAATGCGGGAAGAATTCGATTGCCCCCAATCGATCGAAGATGCTTTTAATTACATCGTTGATTTCACCAACATTCACGAATGGGATCACACAGTGTTAAGCTCAAAAAAGGTCAGCGATGAAGCTGTCATTGGGCTGGGTAGCAAATTTGATCTCGTTCTTTCTATGGGTAAGCGTAGAGTTCCCTTGGCCTATGAAATCACTGACTATAAGTCACCCAACAAGGCAGTGCTAACCGGCATTAGTGCTAACTTCACAGCCGTGGATACAGTGACCTTGAATCACACCGCAAGCGGTTGTCATGTTAGTTGGAATGCTGATATTGAATTTACGGGATTATCGGCACTAATCGTTCGGTTTATGTCTAAAAAAATTAAAACCAGTGGTGCGCAAACAATCAGAGACCTAGAAAGTAAACTCGCTAACACAGGATAGAGCGCTCGACACAGACTTTCTTCGTAAGTAGCAATTGAGTTTTTTCTAAAACGCTCGAAATTGAAATACAACTTGACCACGACTCGAACATTAGAGATAACAAACTTAGCTTTTTGAAACAAGCACCAGGATTGACATCGTGACTTTGAAAACCTTAGCCATCTACACATTAGCATTTTTCTCTATGAACAATGCTAGTGGCCAAGAGTCGCTAGACATGCCAGAGCCATCTGATTGGCAAGTACTCCTACAATTAGACAATGACTTATTTTCCGGCTCCGATCGAGACTATACCAACGGCGTTAGAATTGGATTCGTACAAGAAATCCCCTTGGAGTCCTCAGAAGGACAGACGATGAATCGGCGTGTTAGAGAGGGTTCAAATCAGTTCACTAAAAAGCTACAAGGTAAGCTTGGGATGTTCGGAATCAAGCCCGATACTGAACTAAGTTTTGCGCGTGGCTTTGGAATGAACCAACTCATGTTTACTCCGGAAGACCCACTCGCTTTACGCGCACCGGACGGTGAACGACCCTACGCAAGCTGGTTGGGCTTAGAGTATTCCCTACATTACAAAACCGACTATTACGCCAACAGTATTACACTATCTGTGGGAACAACTGGTGAATCAAGTCTCGCGCAACCAACCCAGAACTGGGTCCACCGCAACATAAGTCATAGTCCATTATTTCAAGGCTGGGACAGCCAGGTTCCTTCGGAACTAACTCTAAACCTTCACTTCGATCACAAACAGCGTTTTAGAGGTCTGCCTAATTTAACTCGAGGCGGTTTAAAATTTGATGGTTATTACGAAGGAGGCATTGCTGCCGGTAATTTTAGGAGCGATGCGTATGTTGGCGCGCTGGCGCGAATCGGCTATAGACTCCCTAGTAGCTTTTCCATGCCTCGAGTACAGCTAGGTAACTATGGCCATCAACTTTTTCCTGACAAAAACGATTATGGAAGGAAGTTTTCAGCCTACGCCTTTGCCGGTGTCAGGGCCACCGGCGTACTACACGACATCACCTTAGACGGACCCGTGTTCAGAAAGTTCGACACAAGCGTTGAATCGAAACCGTTGGTAGGTGAGTTACTTGTTGGCTGGGGACTGAGATACCGAAAAGTGGATCTTGTTTTCTCGCAAACTATCAGAAGCGACGAATTCACTGGGCAAACAGCGAATCAACAATTCGGCTCCTTTATGCTCAGATTTCAATCCGGCATACGATAGAGGCCTTGCCAGAGCGGCCGACAAAGAAACATTTTCCCTCTAATAATCGGCATAGATTTTTTGCGGTTCACATACAATATTTGCTATGGTTGGCATGTTGTTATAGTAAATAACGATGGATGAACAAGGGTTGTATATTTCTTATCAGACTCGGCACTGATAGAGAAACTGGAATTTTGAGTAATAGACACATGGATTATTTACGAAATTTTTTTCGATGGTTGGTGCTGTCGGCTACCGCCGCCTGCCTTGTTTTTGTAACTGCGAGTGCTCAAACCATCTCAGGAACTACGCCAACCGGCGCCCTCGTTCCGGTAATATCGCTCTTATTAGACGAAGATCCGATTGAC
>CAJQNY010000074.1 GCA_905479805.1 uncultured Arenicella sp. | reverse complement strand
GCCGCCAGCGTTGGCGTACTGGCGATCGCCTGGGCAACTGCCAATGCGATCAAGCTCGGCTTAATCGATTGGGAAACCAGGCCCCCACCTAATTCAAACCCACTGTTCTTCATAAAGCACCCCGACAATTGTAGTGATTATTTTTCCCTTAACTAATACGTTATGACCGTGTCAGCCTACCTTTAATCCAAGAATACATTCAAGGTGATACCGAAGAGTTGGAGCACCAGTGACTATGATTGATGCACCAGTGACATATTTGATTCGTTTACGAAGCTAGTGGATGGCTTGTAAGAAGCTAAAATGAGTTCACAAAAGTTTCTCAACAGTCACCAAATTGTTGCTATATCGACGGACCTAGGCCTGCAATCGAAGCAAGCGCATTAAAATCACCCAGCTAGGTGAGGAATACAGATTAAGTTGGTTTTAGAATGCGTTGCAACAACACAGCGCCAGGATGGCGGAAAACTAAACAGGATGTTACGTGTTGTTGCGAGAACCGCCTTTGCAACCCAATTGGATGCAGGCGGTTTCTTTGCGTCTACTCATCGCTCATTGGGCCATCAAACTGCCTTGCAAAGAAATCATCCTTGTTCCACAGCGGCCGTTGTTTAGCATTGGCAACTTGTAGAGTAATTCTTGTTTTGAGTTCCGCAAATCTGGCGGCGGCTTCGAAATTGATGTTGTTATCCATGTCGTCAGAGGGGTTGTGGTAGGTTCTAGCAAAATGGTCAGCCCAGGCGGCATCACCGCCGTTGGCCATTCCCGTGGCTAGCATTACCGCAGGTATGCCTTCTTCAACAAAACGAAAATGGTCCGAGCGGGTAAAGATACCTTGCTCAGGGAAGGGGTCTTCAGCCAAGATTAGGCCCATCTGCTCAGAAGCCGCTTTGATAGCACCTTTGAACGAAGATCGATCTCCGCCAAACACCACAACGTCTTTAAAATCGTAGGTGAGCACAGGCATATCAAGGTTCACGTTGCCGACAATTTCGTGATCAGCGAGTGTTGCGTTTCTGGCAAAATATTGTGAGCCCAGTAAGCCTTTCTCCTCGGCCGTATTGGCAAGAAACAACACGGTCCGCTTAGGTTTTTGGTCGAGCTGCATGAGCATTCTGGCCGTCTCTATCAAGGTTGCAACGCCAGCCGCATTATCTAAGGCGCCGTTATTAATTTTGTCTTCTGCGTCAATGTTGGAGATGCCGAGCCCATCAAGATGCGCCGAAAGCACCAACACTTGGTTCTTTAGTTTTGGATCGCTCCCCGGGATAGCCGCGAGCACATTGGCGGATCGCGTGTCTTCCATCGTTGAGGCCTGCGCAATTTTCATGCTGAGCCCAAGATCAAAGGTTGGAGTCTTGCCCCCTTCCTTTTCTGCCGCCTCCAGTATATCGGCCCAAGAAACCGGTGCATTAGCAAACAGCTTCTCAGCACCTTGCAAAGAAAACTGCGCGCTTGCTTTTATATTGGGTGCCTTGGAGTAGACTTTCCCATCTTTCCCCAGCCAGCCCATGCTAGCGGAATCTAAACGGCCTTCCTTCATGATGCGTTCAAAGGCATATACTTTTTCAGCTACCGGCGTGTAGAGGCTTACAATGCCAATGGCGCCACGCTTTGAGGCCTCTATAGATTTTTGTGCACCGTAGTAGGCACGCTCTTCGCTTTGAATTCCCGATGGCGTACGTGAAAGTAGCGCGACTAATTTGCCTTCAACATCCAAGCCCTCATAGTCATCGCGGCCAAGCTCCGGCGCCACCAGCCCGTAACCCGCAAACACAACCTCGGCTTCCACCTGAGAAGCCTCCTGCGTTTTCGAGCCGCGCACATGGTAGTCAACAGATTTCTCAAAAGGAACAACCTCACCATCTGCATTTTTGACAACCAAGCTTACTTTAGTGGAATCGCGCAGTGATCGCCGCAAAGGCACTTCCTGAAAATAACTACCGTTATCGCCACCCGGCGCCAAGCCCAGCTCCTTGAATTGAGCCGCTACATAATCAGCGGCTTTGTCATACCCAGCGGTGCCAGCTTCCCGGCCCTGCATATCATCGCTGGCCAAAGTTGACATGTGTTTTTCAATAAGCTTCGCACTTGGTGTTAGCGGTATCGTCTGGCTGGCCTCTGTTGGTTTAGCCGCATTTATTCCAGTGCTGATAACCGTTAAGAAGGCGAGAAGGGTGAGTAACACATGTTTCATGAGTGAATCCTGTTCTATATTAATGGCGAGAAAGCGGCTGGAACTTTGGGTAAGCAGCAAGTATACGACGCGATTTTTGATAAAGCGAATACGGCATTTTGTAAGAAGTTGCCGTTTAAGTGGGCTTAGAGGAGCCCTTTATTTAGGGCAATTTATGCAAATTCACCGAAACTGAGCACTTTGCCGCGAGTGTGCCGCTGTTAGTAGTTTGTTTTGCTAAAAAATACCCATATTTTCGATGTTCAATAAATTTGTCTGTTCATAGATATTGAACAAGACAGTATTAAACTAATAGAATTTTTTCGTCCAAATGAAAGATTCAATCAAAATTGGCCGATCTTCTGGCCGATGTGTAGGGGCTATATTTGGGTGATTTTACAAAACCTATGTCAATATTGGTTAGGCTAGTTACGGCTGAATTAGATAGTATCGACCAGTTTTCTGCGTGCCGCGTTTTTCAATGAGTCCGGCTTCTAGTAAAGGGGTAATAATATTCATCGCACCCTGACGTGATACCTTTAGGTGTTCCCAGATATCAGCTGGGGCCAAGCTCCCATGATCACGAAGCAAGCCAAGTAAATGCTCTTGTCTAGGAGTTAGGTTTATTTTGACTGAGTCCGCGCCTTGAAACTTCTTTAATCTTAGCCAAACGCGTTCTAGCGTTTTGTGTAAGCCTATTGCTGAATACTCAAGCCACTGCGTTAGATTTTCGCCAGTGTTACGAACTTGAGTAAGTGCTTCATAGTAAGCTTGACGGTCTTCCCAATAGTATTCATCTACCGAAAATAGATAGTTAGAATCAAAACCTCTGCGATATAGATCCCATAATGCTAGAGCTCGGCCTGTGCGACCATTACCGTCTGCAAAGGGGTGAATATCTTCAAAGCGATAATGAAGAATTGCAGAGCTAAGTACTGGTGATAAAGAATTTGAGGCACCATTCCACCACTCCAGCAACTCAAACATTAGCGGCGACACATCGTTCGCAGCTGGTGGAAAATGGCCACCGACTTGCACTGCGATAGTGCGATAAGCGCCAGCATCTCCTTGGTCCATTACTTCATCGGCTAACAGTAGATGCAGTTGAAAAAGATGGTCATGTCTAATTTTTTCGAGCTTGGCATTTTTTTCTATAAACCGCAGCCCAGCAAAGTAGTTCAACACTTCCCGTTGAGAGCGTTGGTCAGAGGCTGCTAATTCACGTCCCTCTTCAAGGGCACGTACCTGTTCTAACGTTAGCGGGTTACCTTCAATAGCGGTAGATGCATGACCATTACGTGTGCGAGTGTCCTTTTGCAGTGCAGGAACCCAGGGTAATGATACGCTGGCGTTGTTGATTCGTTCGCGCAAGGCAGCGATCTCCTCTACTAGGTTGAGGAGGTGAGGTGTAATCGTAAAGCGTGGTTCGTAAGACATTAGATTAGTAAACTATAAGTCAAGTAATTGGTCAAGTGATTTAGTCAACTATCAGTCAAGTTATTAGTCGACATACAATGTCTAGCTCGATTGTGCGTTGAAGCTGTGTTTTAACTCTGCAAGAATTATCCATCGGTTTTATCCACATAATGTCGCGACTATGGCGTAGCCATTAAAAGAGGATCATTCAATGACTCCGTTGCTGTTATAGAGAGCGGTTGCGGAGCGCTAATAAACTTTTCGATAGCGATTACCGCTCTTCTCAAGGCGATAAGTTTTATGAATGGGGGTCGAGAATTGATGCTCAAAGGGATAATAATGGTGGCCAGGGACAGAATGGAGCTCGTAACGAAGTTATGCCGACACTGGGATTTTCAGTCGCGATTTGAAACCATAAATTTATATTAATCAATAGCTTAGTGGCGTAGTTAAGCGTAATTGGTAACAGTTTAGAATCAGTAACTTAGGGTAATTTAACGAAAGTTGTAAAAACTTATGTGTGTACTGAATTTGTCACTTAAAATCGATTGTATAACCCATTATTTTATAGCCTTTTTCGCGTTTTTTAAACATGCGTTTCAGCATAGGTA
>CAJQNY010000073.1 GCA_905479805.1 uncultured Arenicella sp. | reverse complement strand
GTGCGCTTATTCGTACCCGCATCGTGCATAGCGGTTAAACCAACGCTGGCCGTTTTGTCCATCGCGCGAGTCAAAGCTTCGGTTAATTCGGCATCACTTGGGATTGGCACAGCATCGCCGATTAATGCCGAGGCATTGTCAATAAACACGCCACTTGCCTCGCCGTCTTCGGAACGGAGTATTTCACCGCCATCCGGTTGCCAAGCGCCTTTCAGCTCTTTGCTGGTAAAGGCGAGAGCGGCAGTATTTGCCCAGCCAGCATGTCCATCAACGCGTTCTATCCATACCGGGCGTTCAGGGAAGGCTTCATCTAGGTCAGCGGCCGTTGGTAATTCTTTAACAGGCCAATCATTTTGGTCCCAACCTCGGCCCAATAGCCATTGGCCTTCCAATAGCCCAGGTTCAAAGTCCTTCAGTCGTTTGATGATGTCGGCTTTGTCCACAGTCCCCATTAGATCTACTTGCATTAAGCTTTGCCCTAAGCCAAGCAGGTGTCCATGAGCGTCAATAAAGCCAGGGATAACCGTTGCGCCGGCTAGATCAAGTTGCGCAGCGTCAGGGAACTGTGCATTTAGGTCTGCAAGTTTGCCAACACCGACAATTAAACCGTCTTCATGCGCGAAGGCTTCAGTCGGTGTGATTTGTGGGATGCCAACATGAATAGATGCATTGCTGACGATGGTAACTTGAGCCGACGTCACTCCAGGGGCTATCAAGATCAGAAGGAGGACGAAGAATAAATGGATTCTTTTAAAAGTTTGCATCGTTGACATTGCCGTGTTCAATTAGTGTATGAGGTAAGTCATAGACTATATCGTCTGATCAAGTGTTTGATCAACAGCAACTCTTAGTCCATTGCTGTTTTTAGGCAAATTATTTTTGCGAGAGCTGCAAAAAGAGTGGTTTTAGTGGTGATGCTCCGATGAGCACTGCTCATCATCACAAGGTTGTACTTGGCATGCGCGATAATTTAGCACATGTGAAATTGCCAATGTTATCCCGGCAAGGGAAGTGGCGATTTTTTCTTGAAGTGGCGAGAGAAGATCATGCGCGTAGAATGCAATGATCAACAACATCAACATACCCAAAATCCCCGTGCCTAATATCACTAAGTCGCGATGTTTTCTACAGCCGATAAACAAGGCTATGCAGCTTGTAGGGAGTACCACCCAGAGCATGGCTTTGTGAAACAGTACGTCTTCTAAAAATGTATTTGCTGCGAGCAGGGGTAACATTGTTAGAGCAACCGGAGTGATTAAGCAATGCAGAACGCATACTCCGGAAAGGAAGACGGCAAATTTATCGAGAATGGCGGAATTAATCACGTTGTCTGTTCAAAGCTAGCGTTAGCAATTAGGAGATATAATGTAATAGTATAACATTATGGCTGCGCAGCACTACGCTGTGCAAATAATTAATTAGTTTTTTACAATGGCTAGCCCCGATGAACGTGGGGTTTAATATTTATCGAAAGCTTTGATTGATCTCGCTTAAGAGGTCGCTGCCTGGGCACAACGTCGGTTGCTCGAGTTCATTCAGAGGTGTTTCGTTGAGATTCAACACTTCGTGAAATTCTGCGGCATCTGGGTCAACATAAATTAAGCCAGTTAATAATTTTTCGTTGGCTTTGTGCTCCATAAGCGCAGCCATGGCAGCACGGCGACTCGTAGGGTCGTAATCATCATTTAGTTTGCTTAAGCGCACTGAATTACCATCAAACAAGTCGACTTGTTGAGTTGAGCCTTTGAGTTGGTCTAAGGTGATCTCTTGCTCTACTGGGACAAAATCGATAACAGACCCGGCTGAAACGTGATCCCGCGTATAGTCATAACTCTTGGTTGATCCGACATGGTTGTTGAAAGTAACGCATGGGGAAACAATATCAATCAGCGCAAAGCCTTTGTGTGACATCGCGGCTTGCATCAATGGAATCAATTGCTCTCTATCACCGGAAAAACTACGTGCGACAAATGTGGCGCCTAAATCCAATGCTAGCGCGGCTAAATCGATTGATCCAAAGGGGTTTATCTTTCCTTTTTTGCTCTTAGAGCCCGCATCGGCTGTTGCTGAATCTTGCCCTTTGGTTAAGCCATAGCAACCGTTGTTCTCAACGATATACATCATATTGAGGTTACGTCTCACAACATGTGCAAATTGGCCCATACCAATCGAAGCGGTATCGCCATCACCAGAAACGCCGATATAGAGCAACTCCCCGTTCGCGACATTGGCGCCGGTTGTCACTGACGGCATGCGTCCGTGCACTGAATTAAAGCCATGAGCTTTATTTAAAAAATACGCAGGTGACTTTGACGAACATCCAATGCCCGACATTTTAGCAACACGGTGTGGCTCAACGTTAAGATCCCATACTGCTTGGACAATAGCGGCACTAATCGAGTCGTGGCCACAACCGGCACACAATGTTGAGATCGGCCCCTCGTAAGGAGTTTTAGTGAAGCCTAATTTATTCTTAGGTGATTCAGGGTGACGGAAACTGGGTTTATAAAAGCTCATGAATTATCTCACTTAGCCAGTTAGGCTGGAATTAGAGTTTTGATCGGCTAACTTCTCGTCAATCATGCCATACACATTGCTTGCACTAATTGGGTCACCGTTAAAGTGCAATATGGAGACCAACCGCTTAGGGTCAATTTGCAATTCGTTAACAAGCAGCGATTTCATTTGGCCGTCGCGGTTTTGCTCAACCACAAAAATTTGCTCATGGCGCTCAATGAATTTTTCAACTTCACCATGAAACGGAAAGGCCAACAAACGTAAATCATTAACGTTGCGCCCAGTTTTCGTTAAGCGGTCAATCGCCTCATGGGTTGCCGCCATGCTAGTGCCAAAATGAATAATGCCAATTTCATTCAGATCTGAACGGTTGGTTTCTATCGGAGTGGGTAAGTACGTAGGTGCCGTTTTCCACTTCAATAGAAGGCGTTGCATATTCTGTTCGTATTCTTCGCCTTTTTCTGTGTACACGGCATATTCATTGCGCGAGGTTCCGCGAGTGAAGAACATGCCTTTCTCGGGGTGACGTCCTGGAATCGTACGGTAGGTAATACCGTCACCGTCTTTATCAATATAGCGCCCATAGCGTTCAATCTGATCCAGATCTTCAGCGCTATACGTTTTGCCTCGGTCATATTGGTATTCGTCGTCCCAAACCAATTCGTCACAAATATGCTCATTCATGCCGAGGTCTAAATCCGTCAACATTATTACCGGCGTCTGTAATCGTTCGGCAATGTCAAAAGAGGCCGCCGTTAACTCAAAGCACTCTTTGGGTGTAGCAGGTAGCAGCAAGACATTCTTGGTATCGCCGTGCGAGGCATAGGCCGCACTAGTAATATCAGATTGTTGTGTTCGTGTCGGCATTCCCGTAGACGGGCCTACTCGTTGGACGTCAATAAGAACTGCAGGTACCTCCGCAAAATAAGCAAGACCTAAGAATTCGTTCATCAACGAAACACCTGGCCCCGATGTGGCGGTGAATGAGCGTGCACCATTCCAATTCGCACCTATCACCATGCCAATAGCGGAGAGTTCGTCCTCTGCTTGAACTAGAGCGTAGTTATTCTTGCCAGTCTCGGGGTCAACGCGCAACTTTTTTGCGTATTTTTCAAAGCCCTCAATCACTGATGTTGAGGGAGTGATGGGATACCAAGCAACCACTGTGGCGCCGCCGTAGACCGCGCCCAAGCCACAGGCGGCATTTCCCTCTAATAAGATTTTTCCTTTGTTTTTATCCAATCTCTTCAACTGCATAGGCAGTGGATTAGCGAAGGCCGCTTGAGCTTCATCAAAGCCCAGTTGCAGCGCATCGATATTGGGTGGGATTAATTTTGGTTTGGCCTTAAACGTGTCGTTTACGATGCTCTCCAACGCGGAAAACTCAATTCCAACTAAATAGGCGAGTGCGCCGACATAGATAATATTCTTAAATAATTGGCGCTGGCGCGGATCGGTAAAATTTGTGTTGGTGATGTCGGTTAGTGGCAAACCAATATAATGAACATCATCGCGAATAAGTTTAAAATCCAATGGATAGCTGTTGTCATAAAAGAAATAGCCACCCGGGCAAACCTCTTTCACGTCGTCAACCATGCTTTGTGGGTTAACCGAAACCATCAACTCTACTTGACCGCCGCGGCGGCCCAGATAGCCATCTTCACTGATCCGCACTTCATACCAAGTCGGTAAGCCTTGGATATTTGAAGGAAAAATATTACGTGGACTGACCGGGATACCCATGCGAAAAATCGCTTTGGCAAACATGCTATTGGCGCTGGCGGAGCCAGAGCCGTTGACATTTGCAAACTTAACGACGAAATCATTGACCACTGGGTCTAACACCGGTGGCTTGGTGATTGGGCTCATGCGGCTTGCTCCTGTTGCTTTTTAGTTTTGCGGCTTTGAGAGTTTTGAACTTGTTCAGTCAATAACGGCGAGGGCTGGTCTCCCGCCTTGGTCACGGTGTACAAATACTTCTGCATGTCCCACGCTGAAGTTGGGCATCGTTCGGCACATAAACCGCAATGTAAGCAGACGTCTTCGTCCTTGATCATGATCCGACCAGTGGGAAGAGACTCGGACACGTATAAGTCTTGTGTCAGGTTTAGCGCCGGTGCGTTCAAGTTCTCGCGTAAGCCCGCTTCATCATCATTATTGGTGAAGGTGATGCAATTGGTGGGGCAGATATCAGTACAACCATCGCATTCGATACACTTTTCTTCCTCGAAGACGGTTTGTACATCGCAATTCAAGCAGCGCTCAGCTTCCTTGAGAGCGGTTTCAATATCAAAGCCAAGTTCAGATTCAATTTTACGACTGGAAAGCGCTTGCTCTACCGGTAAATGCGCTGAGGCATAGCGCTCATCATTAACCACGTCGCTGTCATAGGCCCATTGGTGAATGCCCATTTTAGTGCTGGCCAAATTAATGCCAGGAGCAGGGCGTTCCTCATGCACCGATTTGCCGTGCAAAAACAGGTCGATTGAAATAGCGGCTTGGTGGCCATGAGCCACGGCGGTGATGATGTTCTCTGGACCAAATGCAGCATCGCCACCAAAGAACACTCGTTCATTGCTTGATTGAAAGCTGGCCTTGTCAACCACCGGCATATCCCATTCGCCAAACTCAATGCCGGCATCTCTCTCAATCCAAGGGAAAGCATTGTCTTGGCCGATCGCCATGATGGCGTCCGTGCATTCAACAGTGACTATCTCACCCGTTTCTTTAATCGTTCGTCGGCCATTTTCGTCGTAGCTTGATTCGACCACGTTAAAACTCATCGCGGCTAATTTCCCATCTTCGAGAATAAACTCGCGTGGACTATGGTTCGCTAAAATGGGTATGCCTTCCGCTAAGGTATCTTCTTTTTCCCAAGGTGAGGCTTTCATGGCTTCATAGGTGCTGCGTACTGTCACAGTAACCTCGTCGCCGCCGATACGTTTTGCGGTACGGCAGCAGTCCATGGCAGTGTTTCCGCCACCAACAATAATAACTTTTTTGCCAATCTCTTCGCGATGTTCGAA